>JAAVZN010000037.1 GCA_022791675.1 Clostridia bacterium
ATAGTAAATTTAGACATTAATATCACCGATAAAAATATATCATAAATTAGTGAAAAAGCAAAACTAAAGAGCCTAAACTTAATCAGACTCTTTAAGGGCGGAATTTATTCCGCTTTTTTATTATAGGATAATACAAATTAATCCGCCACTGCCTTCGTTTACAATACGTTCAAGAGTTTCTTGAAGTTTTAATTGAGCATCTTCAGGCATTTTAGAAAGTTTGGTTTGTAAGCCTTCATTTACTAATTCATGTAAACTTTTTCCAAAAATATTGGATTTCCAAATTTCTTTTGGGTTATTTTCAAATTCAGAAAGCAAATAATTTACTAATTCTTCTGACTGTTTTTCTGAACCGACAATTGGAGAAACTTCAGTCTCTACAGATGTCTTTATTAAATGAACCGATGGAGCTTTGGCTTTTAATTTGACACCAAATCGAGAACCTTGTTTGATCATTTCTGGCTCTTCTAATTCCAAGTCTTCAATGCTAGGTGTTACAATCCCATATCCTTTGGCTTCTACTTCTTCTAGAGCATAAGCAATTTTATCATATTTCTTTTTTGTTTTTGACAAATCAGAAATAATACTAAATAAATCTCCTTCATTGGTAACATCAACGTTGGTGATTTCAGAAAGAATTTGATAAAACAATTCTTCTTTCAAAGTGATTTCAACATTTACATTTCCATCGCCAAGTCTAATATCTTCAATGGAGGTTTTAGAAATAATTTCTGTTTGTTTAATTTTGTCTACACAACTAGAAACATCTTTTAAAACATGAACATCAGAAAAAGCCTCTTTAATTTCGTTGTATAATTCGGTTTTTAAGGCATGTTCGCAATCTAATCCATCAATCCAGCGAGGAAATTTGATGCAAATTTGTTCCACTGGAAATTCATATAAAACTTTAGAAAACATGTTATTAATGTCATCTATGTTCAAATATTCACAATTGATTGGCATAACAGTTGTATGATATTTGTTACTTAGTTTATCGGCTAATTCTTTGGTATAACTAGAATTAGGATCGTCTGAATTTAATAGAATAATGAATGGTTTATTTAAAGCTTTTAGTTCATTAACAACTCGTTCTTCTGCTTGAATATAATCCTCTCTTGGAATGTCAGTAACCGATCCATCAGTTGTTACTAGTACACCAATAGTAGAATGCTCATCGATTACCTTTTTGGTTCCAATTTCTGCAGCTGTTTCAAAAGGAATTTCTTCATCAGACCAAGGGGTTTTTACCATACGAGGCATATCGTCTTCTAAATAGCCAATGGCATTATCCACTAAATAGCCAACACAATCAACTAATCTGGTTTTAAATTTTAAATTATGATCAAGTGTGATTTCAATGGCTTCATTTGGAATGAACTTTGGTTCTGTGGTCATGATGGTTTTTCCGCCTGCACTCTGAGGAAGCTCATCTTTTGCCCTTTCTTTTTTGTATTCATTATCAATATTGGGGATTACTAATAAATCCATAAATCGTTTTATGAAAGTAGATTTACCAGTTCTAACAGGACCAACTACTCCCACATAGATATCACCATCAGTCCTTTTTGCGATGTCTTCATACAATCTTGTATTTTCCATCTATATACCTCCTTTAAATCGCTTTTACTACGAAACAAAATGTTTGTACGAATTACTTTAGTTAAATATATGGAACATTTTTGGGTAATATGACAAGTTTTAATGAAAAACTTGATCATTATAAGCAAATATGATAAAATCGCATATAATAGATTATAATGCTGGCAATGAATACTTTAATGTTTGATTTACATTTAGCATTCAAAAATAGATAGTGTGTGATAATCAAGGTCTTGAATGTTAAATATAGATCAAACATTTTATCATAAAATAAATAACATAATGACTGAAAGGAATGAAAGAAGAATGGATAAAGTACAAGATACGATAGAAATATTAAAGACGTATCATCAAGAACATATCATCAAACTATTAGAAAAATTAGAAGGAAAAGAAAAAGAAGAATTAATTGAACAAATCAACAAAATAGACTTTCATCAAATTATGGAGCTTTATGACAATACGAAAAAAGAGATAGAAATTAGAGAAAATAAAATAGAAAATATTGCTTATTTAGATAAAGCAAAATTAACAAGAGAACAAAAAGAAGAATTTGAACAATTAGGAGAAAGAGCAGTTAGAAATCGAGAATATGCAGTGGTTACGATGGCAGGAGGACAAGGAACAAGACTTCGGACATAATGGCCCAAAAGGAACTTTTAAATTAGATGTGTATGGAAAAGGAAAATATTTATTTGAAATATTGGCAGAAAATTTAAAACAAGCAAACAGAAAATATGAAGTGGTAATTCCTTGGTATATCATGACAAGTAAAGAAAATCATAATGAAACAGTTGCTTTTTTGGAAAAAAACAATTATTTTGGTTATGACAAAAAAAGTGTAGTAGTTTTTACACAAAGTGAATTGCCATTGGTTAATACAGAAGGAAAACTTTTAATGAATAAGGAAAAGAAAATAAAAGAAGCATCAGACGGAAATGGAGGAACTTATTGCTCATTAAGAAAAAGTGGTTGTTTAGCAGATATGAAAGAAAGAGGCGTTAAATGGATTTTTATTGGAAGTGTGGATAATGCTTTACTCAAAATGGTAGACATCATTTTATTGGGAATGGCAATCAAGCAAGGAGTTCAAATTGCTTCCAAATCAGTAGTTAAGGCAAATCCGAAAGAGCGAGTAGGCGTATTTTGCAAAATGAATGGACACCCAAAAGTAATTGAGTATACAGAACTTCCAGAAAAAATGGCAGAAGAAATAGACAGCGAAGGAGAACTAAAATATGGAGAATCACATATCATGTGTAATTTGTATACGATAGATGCCATCGAAAAGGTTAGCAAAGAACATTTGATGTATCATAGTGCATTTAAAAAGAATTCTT
Source organism: Clostridia bacterium (assembly GCA_022791675.1). GTDB lineage: Bacteria > Bacillota > Clostridia > TANB77 > CAG-508 > CAG-269. The sequence goes on from JAAVZN010000037.1 coordinate 2,940, forward strand.
ACATAGATGAAAACGGAAAAGAAATAATACCAGAAGAACCCAATTCTTATAAATTTGAATCCTTTATTTTTGATGCCTTTGAATTTTTTGACGATATAGCAATTATCAGAGGAAAAAGAGAAGATGACTTTGCTCCTGTAAAAAACAAAGAAGGGGTTGACAGTCCTAAAACAGCCAAAGAATTATACGAAAAATATTGGGAAAGAAATAGGGATTAGAGGGACGTTCCTTAAAATCCCTGTTACAGGGATTTTAAGGAACGTCCCTCTAATCCCTCAAACAAGAAAGGATATTTTTATGAAAAAGAGAAATTACAATAAAATTGATCAAA
>JAAVZN010000118.1 GCA_022791675.1 Clostridia bacterium
ATTTGCATAACAAATAAACCAACTAAAGTCAGTTTTTTAAACTTATTTCCGTTTTCCATGTAGTTTCTTTTAATAATTTTATTTATATAATTTTAAAAATAATTCTTCGTCATACACCTTTATAAATGCTTCTTTTGGTGTGTATCCATCTAACGATTTTATTGGTGTATCTACTATTCTTTTGTTTATTTCTTTGATATCTTTTGGTGTATATCTATCCACAGAACTCTTCTTTGGAAAATACTTTCTTAATTTTTTATTTGCATTCTCTATATTGGGCTTTTGACTAGATATATATGGATCACAGAAAAATAATTTACATCTTTCTTCTCCAGTAATTTTTGAATAACAAATACCATTAATATCACTGAAACATGGGTCTCTATCTGTTAGAATAACAGGTATTAACATTTTGAATTCCTCTGTACCAATGTTTTTTTCTAATAAGTCAAAAAATTTTACAACCTTTTCTGAATTAGGTTTTTTTATAATATTTATTAGAATTAGTTGTAATTCTGGAAGTATAAGTGATAAAATAGCTTTAGAGTCTGTTTTTATACTCCCCAAGAAATCTAGTTGCCAAGCATTGATTCTTGGGTTTTGATGGATAAAAGCAAGATAATCTAAATAAGTATGATTACTTCGGTCAATGGAATTATTTGAGTAATCATACTTTTTATTATGCTTTCTCTTCTTGTACTTGACAGCATAAGGTAAATCAATTCTTTTAGTAGTTAGAAATCCTTTATTAACATATCTGTATAAAGTTGTTAAAGACTTTTGAATGGTGTCGGAATTTTTGATTTTGATTTCATAAAGAGATTGATTATCTTCAATACCTTCCTTAATAGTTTTATCAAGAATTTTAAATTCTTCATCATCAAGGTCTAATCCTCTTCTAGAATTAACTAAATTAGCATTTGCCTTATTTTGTGCAACTTTAGCATCGTATTTATACTTGTCAAAGGTACAATGAGTATATCTTAGATTACAAGAAGTACATACAAAAGGCCATCTATTCAATTTGTCACATTGTTTAGAGGTAGAACCAGGCTTAGCAACAATTCTGTTTCTCTTAACTTCTTTAGAAATACTAGTAGGGTCTAATTGTAGAAGATTTCCAATTTGTACAAGCTTGTAATTGTGTGAAATACAAGAGCTAATTGTTTTTCTTTGCTCTAAATTAATATGCTTCCAATTTTTCTTCATTTTTCCTCCTTAATAACTACATGAAAACACCTTACTATTATTATACACCTACTTATTTC
>JAAVZN010000119.1 GCA_022791675.1 Clostridia bacterium
AAGTGAATCAAGAAACAGGAGCCATTAGAACGGATTTAGGATATGAAATTACAGGAAAATTAGATGATTATATTGGTAAAACTTCGACAGGAGATAATGAGGGAAATACGAGTGGAGGAAATAATACAGAAGGAGGAACGACGAATCCACCAGAAGAAAAACCAACCTTACCAAGTACAGATAACACCAAACCATTTTTACCAGAAGATTCAGAAATCATAAGTGATAGTTTGGAAACAGGAGTTATTATTAAGGATAAGAATAATAATGAATGGGTATGGATTGAAGTACCAAAAACAATTTATAATGCAACTACAACTAGTACCGATTACATAGCAATTGAAACAGCAATGCAAAGTTATGCGAGTGTTTATCGAGATAGTGATTATTCAGATACTTTTTATTCAACTGCTCAACATGGATTTGCCAATGAGACAGAATATAATAATCATAAAAATAGTATGTTAAAAAGTGTGTTTGAAAATGGAGGATTTTATATTGGAAGGTATGAAACAGGAACACAAACAGCTAGATTTTCAAGTTCAGATAGTTTAACAACACCAGTGATTCAAAGAGATATGTATCCCTATAATTTTATAACATGTAGCCAAGCACAAACAAAAGCAACAGAACTAGCAACAGGAGGAAAAACAAGTAGCTTATTGTTTGGAATTCAATGGGATTTAGCTATGAAATTTATCGAAGAAAAAGGAGCGAAAACACAAGAGGAATTAAGGACAAATTCAGGAACATGGGGAAATTATAAAGATGTAACATTTGAAATAACAAGAGGACTCTATACAACAGCTTCTGGAACATGGAATCGAGCAAGTGTAACGAGTAAATATACGAAACCTGCGTCAACAAGTACATTATTAACAACAGGAGCAACGGATCGAAACAGTACATTAGGGATTTACGATTTGGCTGGAAATGTATTGGAATGGACATTAGAAAAAACTACGTTTACCAGTGTTCCGTGTGCGTATCGCGGAGGCAGTAACGGCTTCAATGCCTCCAACCGTCCGAGTGCTTACCGTAGCAACAGTCAAACGACCTCTGCCGGCATTGCCGTTGGCTTGCGTGTCGCTTTATGGTAGGACTGAACTCTTTGAAAACGAAACGATAATAGGTAGAGTAGTAGTTTTTAATAGAAAAAATTGAATAAGAGAAGGTAAGCAATTGAAAAAAGTTGACTAGAATGATATACAAGAACTATACAAAATTTCTAAGTAAAATTGGAATTTGTGTAGTTTTTTTGTTTTTATGAAAAATTATTAGATATTAATATATTTTCAGAAATTATTTTCCAGATTTTCAAAAGAAGAATTAAATGTAAAGGTGTTGACGTAAAGTGACAGATTAAATAAAATTACATTAAAATGAAAAAGAAAAGAGGAAAACAAATGAGAAAATTAGATAGCAAAGGTATTACATTAGTTGAATTAGTGGTTACGATTGTAGTTTTAATGATACTAGCAGGAGTAACAATTGCAAGTTTAACAGGAGAAAAAGGAATTATCAAAGAAGCAAGAACAGCAAAAGAATTAGCAGAAAAAGCATCTCTAGAAGAGCAAGTCGATTTAGCGATTATCAAAGCAGAACAAAAACACAGAAATCCAACAATAGATGATGTGATTGAAGAAATAAAAAATAATAAAGTAATTAGTAATAGTGACCAAGTAAACAAGG
>JAAVZN010000038.1 GCA_022791675.1 Clostridia bacterium
ACCAGACTATGTAACAGAAACATTTTTAAAATTACTAAAAAAGAAAAATTTAAAGATTATTCGTTTTCATGATTTAAGACATACTTGTGCAAGTATTTTACTAAAGAATGGAGCAAATATGAAAGAAATTCAAGCATGGCTTGGACATTCAAATTATAATACTACTGCAAATTTATATGCACATTTAGATACAAGTAGTGTAAATGATGTTGGAAAAGTAATAACAAATGTATTCAGCACAAAAAAAGAAGTAGCAACTGCTTAATTAACTACTTCAAATTATGTATGTTTTTAACTGAAAACTATAAAATTAAATTTTTTAGATATTTTTTTAGATGTAACTAAAAAATTGATATTTTATAGTGCAAATTAGTGTTTGGTGGCTTCTAGTGGAATCGAACCACTGACACGGAGATTTTCAGTCTCCTGCTCTACCAACTGAGCTAAGAAGCCATAAGTTTGCACCAAAGATTTTCAGTCCTTTGCTCTACCAACTGAGCTATAAAGGCATATAAGCGAACTGTTTATTTTCAGTCCCTTGCTCTACCAACTGAGCTATAAAGCCTTATTGATAAATAAAATCGCCATATTTTCTTTGGTATAAAAAAATGGCGACCCGGAACGGGCTCGAACCGTCGACCTCTAGCGTGACAGGCTAGCGTTCTAACCAACTGAACTACCGGGCCATAAAAAGATGGTGGTCGCTATAGGGCTCGAACCTATGACCCCCTGCTTGTAAGGCAGATGCTCTCCCAGCTGAGCTAAGCGACCGTTTCGTCTTTCGACGAGATTTATTATACTAATTTTTCATATTCTTGTCAAGTATTTTTTTGATTTTTTTCATTATTTTTTATATTTTTTTACATTTTTCTTGTGGCTCTAGTATTTCAAGATATATTTTTGTATCATTCTATCTTCTATTTTTTATCTTTCTTCTGATTTTATTTTTATTTATTTGCTCTTTTAAAATATTTTGCTTTGGTTAATTCTATTATATAAGCTTCTAAATCTGGTATTTGTTTTTCTTTCGCTAATTCTATTTCTTTTTCTATATCATAAGGAATTCTTACAAATTGAATGGAAATAGAGCCTCTTTCTTTCGCATTGTATTCTCCTTCTATAATACAATAAAAGGCTTGTGTCGTTTCTTCCATATTCGTTATGGATTCATCATAATCAGGAAAATATACGCTATTACCAACACTTCCTACATTTACTATTGTTTTATTTTGTAATTTCTGCATATATTGTTGATGTATATCGCCATATAATATAATGTCTGGTTCTTTTCCTTCTTCTTGAAACATATTCTTCTTTTTTTCTATCGGATCAACAGCAAAAATTCTATTATATAAATCATTTTTTGTAGCATGGAACATTCTTACATAGCTACCACTCATATAAAAATCTTTATACAAAGGTAAATTTTTTAAATATTCTATTCTTTCCTCTCCCAATTGTTCTTTGTACCAACTTCTTCTTTTACTTTCCTTGGGAGCATTTACAATTGCATCATCACAATTTCCTTTTATAACAATTTCACATTTATCTTTTATTCTATCTACAACCTCGCATGTTGATGAACCTTTAAATACGATATCTCCCAAACAAAATATTCTATTAATCCCTCTTTTTTCAATATCTTTCAACACCGCTTCTAATGCCACTAGATTAGAGTGTATATCTGATATAATCGCTATCTTTTCCATTTTTCTCCTCTCTGCTCATAATTGCTTAATAAAGTAATCAAATAATCTATTACTATATATATCTTCCATTAATGATTCTGGGTGCCATTGAATTCCCATAAAAAACTTTTTATTTTTATCTTCTATTGCCTCTAATACATTATCTTCGCTATATGCTACACAATCTAAATTGGTAGTCGGTATTTGTCTTAGATGTCTACTATTTACTTTTATTTTTTCCTCTTTGATGATCTTATATAATAAACTATCCTTTTTTATGATAATGTTATGTACATATTCTTCTTCACTACAATGTTTTCCGCCTTCAATTTCTGTTCTTACCTTTCCATTAAATTTTTTGCCTATAATTTGCATTCCTAAACAAATTCCTAAAGTTGGTTTATCTATTTCATATAAATATTCTATAATTTTATAATCAATATCATAAATTTTAGAACCTCCTGGTGATATAATTCCATCACATAATTCTAACATTTCCTTTATTTTTTCAAATTCTTCTTCCGCCTCATATACAACAGGTATTCCAATTATGTTGATATCATATTTTTTTAAAAATTGTACAACATCTCTTCTACAAGCATATAATGGTATATCTTTGTAATCAGATGTGTTTTCTCTTAAAATAATCCCTACTGTTTTCTTCATCTTATTTCCCTTCCTTTTTATTCTATTTCTATGATTTTCTCTAGCTCTAATATATCATGTAATCAACTCCATTCGTCACACTGTGTGTGGTAAATTGGACTTGTTTTGCCAATACTAATTATTCATTTCATTTTTCTCATATAATCATTAAATATAATATTACTTATCTTTCTTCCTATATTATAAACGTACTCATCATTCAAGTAATTTTCATCTTTAAAATCTTTTATCATAATTGTTAAAATATAATTTTTCTACATTATTACCATCAAACTTGTCAACTTTAGTACAAGTTGAACCAACTCTTACAATTATTTTTTCATAACATTTTACCTCTATATATTTTAATTAACAAATAACACATCTATTATATTTTTATATCTATCTTCTAGTATTTCTCTGGTTCTTGAACTTAATCTATTATAGTCTCTTTCCAATTTTTTTCTTACATATTCTTTTCCATCTGATATAGACAAATTCA
>JAAVZN010000120.1 GCA_022791675.1 Clostridia bacterium
AAAAAATAAGATTTTAAAACAAAAATTAAATCTTGAGCCTGCCTCCGCGACGAGCGGATAAACTCAAGATTATACATAGGTGAAATATTCACTAATAAAATAAGACTATTTTTAGTGAAATATTCAAAAATTATTGACAACTAGAGAATTATATCATTGTCAGTCATTTTATAAATTTTCTTCATTGACAATATATTACTGTACTACTATAAAGTAAATTAGTACCTTTGGGAGAATACAACTTAAACTTTTCAATGTAATTTTTTTCATCTTTTCAATGTGATTTCAACGTAGTTTTATCAACTTTTAAAGCATTTTTATAAATTTTTATAAAAATGCACAAAAAAATAAAAGCCTAAAATATAGTATTTTAAAGCTTTTTAACTATTTATAACTTTTTATGAATTTTAATGTTTTAATATAATTTGGAGCGGACGTCGTAGTTATCTACAACTTTTCTCTCTTGACGATTGATACAAATATCAATCAATTTATTAAAGTATATCATATTTTTTATAAATTGCAATAGTTATTGACATACTTAAATTTTGCATTAATAAATATTTTTATTTGTTTTAAATAATTTTAGACAATAACGGTGGGGATGCCTATAAATAGACACCCCCTTTATTCTTATCAGTTTACTTATTAATCACTTCTCTGTATGTGATAACATAAGACTCACCATTCATATAAGTGTATAACCTCGTACTAATATCTACTATCTCGTACTTATCAAAATCAAATGAACTATAGAAACTTTTATATTCTGTTTGGTCACGCGTTTTGTATAAGTAGTACTTATATGATACAGCTTCAGTTTTATCATCATTTTCCTTTTTAGTATATGTTACAATATATGACTCGCCATTCATATATGTATACATACCTGTTGTAATATCAATTATTTTATAGTTTGTATTATCAAAGGTAGTAAGGAATTTAAGGTATTCCTTATCATCTCTTGTACTATAAACTGATATTGAACTAACGGATGAATCGACTGTTTCTGATGTTGTATCACTTGTGTCATCAAGAGTTACTATATTACTTGATTCACCACAAGAACAAAGTACTACTGTCATACATACAACCAATAAAAATAAATAAAACCGTTTTTTCATAAGATATTCCTCCTTACAATTGTTATATGAGAATTAATTGTTACACGCTATTTTTATCGCATAGCTACGAATACTAACTATATTATACTATAATTTTACATAAATTGCAAATGATTTTCAGCAGTTATAGTATTAAATAAATATAATGTAACTTGATTTTGTTCTTCCTTTGTCATTTTCATAATTTTAGCCATTGAGAACATTATAAGATGATATTTTGCAAAATTTATAAAAGTAGTTCTATATTCTTCATCAATTTCTTTTAGCATAGTATCAAAATATTTATACATCTTAGTCTTATCATATTTTAATTTAGTGCAACTACTATTACTTATACATATTGCAAGTCTTAGTTTATTCGTTAAGTCCATATCATTTATCATATCTATTAAATATTTTACTTTTTCATTATCCATACTCAACTTTCCTCCTTTTAAAATCTGGTATCATTATTTCTTTTTTTATTTTTCTTATCTTTGCTTTCGTCTGGAATTGTAACCTTTCTAGAAATATTATTAGCAATTTCATTATCATTATCGTCAAATATGCCGTTTTTGTATAGGTCATCACTAACAATTTTATAGTTATTATCTTTATCATAACAAATTCTTTTATAAAAATGGCTCATAATGCTATGCCAAAAGCCTTTAAATTTCTGCAATTCTTGGTTTAGTTTTTCTTTTTCAGTTTGTAATTTACATATAATCTAGTCTTTAGTAGATAGTTGTTTTTTTAAACTGTCAATTTCATTATCTTTTAGTTCTATTTCATATTTAAGTGAACGATTTTCCTTTTCTATTTCAAAAGCAGAATGTTCAAAATCCTTAATCGCCATATTTAAGT
>JAAVZN010000039.1 GCA_022791675.1 Clostridia bacterium
AAATTCTTTTTACATCCCATTCTCTATTCTGATTTTCTTGAGTCTTTAATCTTTCAAATTCTTTTATTAAATATAATTTAAAAACAGGACTAATTGCTGAGGCAAATTCAAATGCAATATCTTTATGTGCATAAGTTCCACCATATTTACCACGTTTAGAATATATACCAATTGCATTTGTTTTTTCACACCACTGACTAACACTAAGTGTAAAAGTATGAAGGCCTGCTTGATTTTTAAACCCGTCGAATTCGACAGAATTAAAATTAGGATTATATATTGATTCCCAAGTCCCTAAAAATTCTAAAGTGATTCTATTTCTTAACCAATTTCTAATTACATCATCTGAAGTTGATTTTCCTTCTTTGAATTTTGCAAAATCAGAAATACAAATATAATCATTATCATTTATATTAGTTACATTTACTTTAATATTTTGAACTTCAATTATTTTATTTTTTATCACTTTCACCTCGCTTTTTATTAAAATATGTAAAAACTCATTTTAAAGAGATACTTATTTTAAAGGCTTTTAGTGAGTGTTTTCTTAAATCCCCACTTCCCAGTTAATGGAAACTTTAGAAAACACCTCTTTTGGCTACCTTTAAATTTTCTTTTAATCCATGAGGTCTTTCTTCTCTTGCAATATCTCTTGTTGCTATCTCTCCAATATTAGTAAGTGCCACTTCTATATCTGTCATATTATCTCTTAATGATTCTTTTCTAATTCCTTTTAATTTTTTATATTCACTGGCTTTCATTCCAGACCAACCTTTGTATATTTCATTTGTTAATAGTGCATATTCGATAGGTTTGTTAATTCCGCCATCTTTCCAAATATCTGTAAGTTTAAATCTATCAACTATTCCTGTTAATCTAGCTTTTATCCATTCATCAGAATAGCCTTTATTTCGATAATATTCTACTGCTCTATTAACTGCTATTTCTGGATCAAACACTTCATCTATTCTTTCACTTCCTAGATTAGCAAGCCAAACTTTAAACGGTTCTGCTTTAGGACTTGGAACTGACTCAATAAGTCTTAAAATTCCTTTCGTGTCCAATACATCTCTCAACCTCATTTTTCCATCTGATGCTAACATTTTCAACTGACTACAAAATATAGTCAGTTCACTGCCTTCCTTTTTTAATCTATTTTTTAATACAGACCAATATTTTCTAGGCTCTTTACTATCTGTTAATGCACTAATTACATCAACAACGCTGAAAAAATATTCTTCTTTTTCACTATCCCATATACTTCTTATCTCTTTATCTTCAAAAAGATTTGATATTGTTTCTAATTTATTGTCTATAATATTCTCTCCTTTCATTTTATGTTATAATTTAATTTTACTATAATCCCTTCAGCTTTATTATATTATTTTTTATCATATCACTACATTTTTACATATTATAAAAATGAAATATATAATTATTAAAAATAACTCTCTTTTTGAATTTTAATCAGAATATCTGTATCACTATTATTTTCTACCTCTATATCAAATGCTTCTTGATATGAATCTTTAATTTTAAATCCATTTATAAAAAGTCCTCACCAGAATTTTAATACTTTTTCTTGAATTTCTGTTCCTTTTTCTTTAAAATATTGTGTTATTAAATTTCTTCTTGAGTTTTTTGCAGTGTTTTTTGCTATTGATTATCGTCCATTTGTTTTCCTTCCTCTAATTTAATATTTTTTCTTTCTGCAATCCACTAAGAAACTTAGATTTTATTGTAGCATTTTCTATTTCAATAAGTTCATTGATAATTTTCTATAACATAAAAGTTCTTTTAACAATTTCATCTATCTTATCTGAATCTAACCCTTCTTTATTATTTTCTTTCGTTACAATTAAATTCTTTCCTTCTATAATTCCATTTTTAGTATAAAACTTTTTCTTTTCTTCCCAACGTTTAGCATATTTAGCATTTGACATCATACCACAATGTTCCCAATACCACTCTTTTCCTGTATCAGCATCAACGATTTTAAAATCAGGTCGTTTCAAATGTCCCTCCAAAATAAGTTCTGGCTCATATTCATAATCAACATGATTATAATACAATGCATTTGCAATAATCACCTCTGATTTTGAACGTACCAATTCACCTCTTACTGTTTTATGAATCAATCTCTCCTCATAAAATGTTCCATTTATCTCAGTAATTTGTGGTTTATGGTTACCATTGTCGTCCCATACCCCTGCAAATAAATCCGTATAACGTCTTGCAATATCAGAATATTCATTAGAAGCATACTTCAATAATTGATATGGTTCATTATTATATAAAATTACAATTTTATTTTCTTGCCTTGTAAGTGCTGTATATAACATTTCTTTGGAAAGAATATAACATGGTTCTGCCAAAACAAGAATTACTGTTTTAAACTGACTTCCTTGTGATTTATGTACCGTTAAAGCGTACGCTAACTCTAACATTTCAATACCTGTTTCTTCATTAAAATCTTTTTTATCATAAGAATAAATATAATCTTTTTGTGAAGAAAAACATACTTGTAAATAATCATTTTCTAATTCCTTTTTACACTTTCCACACGCTATTCCTATTTCTCCATTTGCCACATATTCACTTTTTCCATCTTTCGGATAACCAGATTTTTTCACATTATGAACATTAATTACTTTATCTCCATAGACAATATCTTCTAATCCATAAGCAATTGGAATGCATTTTCCATGCCCACGTCTTCTTTTGGCTAGTTCTATTTGCGTAGCACGATATTTTTTATGAAACAATCGATTGATATTGATAACTCCTTGTGGCATATTTCTAACTGGTGCCAAAATCTGCCATTCATTAATTTTTTCTGCACAATTTTTATTAAAATAAGTTGCATTTTTTATCATCGTTCCACCTAACTTTTGATCAAATGTCACTTTATCTTCTATCTCTTCCATACCAATCTCTTTGGCAACAACTTCCAATAATTTATTTTCCAATTCTTCACTTGTTTTCCATGTCTGAATTTCAATATTTTTATTTTCATTCTTCATAATTGTAGCTAAGATATTATCTTCATCTTCAATTTCAGATGTTCGTGTAAAATACCTTGCTAAATTAATATCCAATCGTTCTTTTTCATCTTGTTGTCTTCTAACAATCTGTAATTCACCATAACAATTTCCCACTTTAGGATTTGCATTTTTAGGCACACCTTCTTTTAATAAATCCACTAAATCAACAAATGGTCTTCCTGCTCCTATTGGTGGTAATTGATTCGGATCGCCAACAAAAATAATTCTTTTGGCATGACTAATTGCTTCTAACAAAGCGCCAAACATTTCTTCTGTTAACATAGATGCTTCATCTATAATAACAGTTTCTGGCAAATTTCTTTCTTCATAATTAGCTAGTCGGTAACGCATATCGTTCCAATCAAAGCGTTTACTCTTTGTTAAAAATTGTGCAATATTTTGTGCCGAAAAATTTTGTTCTTCATCATTTACCTTTTCCTTTAAAACAACTGTTGCTTTGCCAGTTGGAGCCAATAATAAAACTCCTCCATTTTTAATACTAGGTTCTTTACATAGAATTGATAAAACCGTTGTCTTTCCTGTTCCAGCATCTCCAACTAAGACAGATAATCTTGATTCTGCTAACACTTTTAAAACTTCTGCTTTCTCTTGACGTGCCAATTCTTCTTCTTCAGAAAGTTTTTGAGAGTCATCTTGAAAATCCAATTTTTCTTCTTTTTTCTTAATTTCTTCATCTACCATTCTACGCCAATTAGCATCTACCACAATTTTATCTGCGTGAATACGCTTATAAACTCTTTTTTCAATTACTTGATCAAATTGATTGATATGAACTAACTTATAATATTCGTTTCCATCTTTCATTTCTCGTTTTATAACTTCTGAACTCATAAAAGATTCTATTGCAAAAATCATATCTGAAGTAATAGGACATGCTGGTTCTAATGTAAGTTCTTTTACTTGATTGATACATAAATTTGCTGGTAAAATAGTATGTCCATTTTGTCTTGCCTTTTCTAATACAGATATAACCACTGCACGAATTCTTCTTTTATCATTATCTGATGTTAATTTAGAAGGTTCTTCTAATGGATATTTTTTAGCAATCGATGGAACAGGAAAAATAGCTCTATCTACCTTCTCAATTGTAAATCTTAAATTTTCTTGTTTTAACCTAGTTTGTTCATATAATATATATGGATTTTCAATGATTTCTTGATCGGTACATAATATATCTCTTTTTCTACGTTCACTTTCTTCATACAAAACTTTGGCCTGTTCAATGGTTATCGCAAATCTTGATAATAATTGAAATAATTTTTTTCTTTCATCTGGTAATCTTTTCCACGTACCCTGCACAATTGGATTAATACAATCTGCCAAATTTTTTGGCAAAAATTTTTGTGGATTTCTCATTGTTTTATCAAGATATTCCATTATATTTTCATTCGTTACATTTTCCTTCATATATTTTGCGATTGGAATTCCCAATTTTACTTCAAAACTAGTAAGCATTGCACCAAGTCCTGGAAAGGCTCCACGTTCTTCCCATACAGTTTCTAGTTGCTGATTCAACCATTCAATTGTATTGGTATAATCTTCATCTAGACATTCATTAATTATTTTAAATGCTTTAATACATGACAAAATCACATCAATAACTGAGTCATGACTAACATGTTCGGTTGCATAAGAAAATTCCTCAAAAGATTCTTCTGGAGCAAATACTGCAATTGATGTTAAATCAAAATCAGGATTATTTTTTGCATATTCCATCATTTCTTGATAAGGAATTACAAATCCATCTTCATGATCTTCACGAATGGAATGACATATCATAGTTTCCCACGTTAAAGAACGCAATTTTCCTTCTTCTGTATGATTATGTTCTTTTGCTGGAATTATTCTTTTTACATGTCCCATTCCAATAATGACACGTCGATTATCTTCGACAAAAGGAACTTGCTTCGCATAAGCAATACACAAAGATTGATTTGGGATAACATCTTGATAAAAGGAATCAAATATTACTCTATGATTACTGGCTTCTTGAATCCAATTGGTATTAAAGTTCAACTTTGGTTCTTGTTTTGAATCATAATTAATTCCGTATTTTTCTACTTTTTCTTCTATCTTTTTTAGCATCAACCAGGAATATGGTCTTGCTGGTAATGAATAAGGTGGATAAACAATATCTGTTTCTAAAAAATGTTTATGTGTATCTGCATTGCGATATCGATATGGGTGAATTACCCATTTATGTAGTTCTTTATTAGACATAAAAGCTCCTCCCTCTCCAATACAAGGGATTTCTTCTTCATGTTCCATCATACACTTTCCACAAATTTCTTCTTCCAAAGAATCTTTTCGATTTTGTTTGATATTTTTAAGTCTTAAGCAAGACATATTAATAGATGGTGCTTGACAAACACTTCCTTTCCACCCATCATCATGCCATGGTACTCTTATTGATATATGTTGTGCCATATTTTCTTCTCCTATTACATTGTTCTATAATTATTTTTATCTGCTCTTTCATCAACTTGGCGATCAAATTGTTCATTTTGATAGAACCAATCTGTTTTTTTATCTTTTGGATTTGCTTTTCTATTTTTGTCTAATAGTAAATCAAATAATACAGCCAATGGAATAGCAATTCCAATCAAAGAAACAAAAGTCCTTAAATATAACCCCATACTAGAAGTAGTAATTTCAACAGTTGATGACATTAAGGTTGATATTCCTGTCATTAAATCTGTTCCAAAATACATTCCATAAGCTAACAAATAAATTAGTGCTCCTATCATTTTTCTTTTAACAATTAGTAACATACATGCTAACACGACAAATAATAAAACAATTTCCATTGTTTGGTTAAATGGCTGAATTCCACCAAAACTTTCTCCCATCTCATAACTAATTGCTATTGCAATTCTTAATACCCAAAACATAACCATAAACATAACTAAAATCCATGTTGAAAAATTTTTCATTTGTTTTTCCTCCTCTTATTGATTCATTTTTAAAAGGCGGAAAATCTCCGCCTCTTTATATCTTATTAATCTACAAAATCAAAATCATCTTTAAATTTTTCTTTAAAAATTTCAAATACCTTATTTAACACTTCTTCGTCTTCAATACTTACATAAGATTCTTCTTCTGCATCTTCCTCATCCGTATCTTCTACTTTTAAAATTACTACTTCTCCTTCTTCTTCTTCTCCTTCTTCTGAAATTGGTAACAATACCACATATTCTTCGTCATCTAATTCTACTAAATCTAAGAATTCAAATTTTACTTCGTTTCCTTCTTCATCATTTAATATTACTATATTGTCCAATTCTTCTCCATCAAAATTCTCTTCCATTCTTTTTCTCCTTTCAATTTTTGATTCATTATATTTTATATTTAATATAATAACCTATTTTAAATTATTTTGCAATCTTTTTTATTTAAGTTTGTTTAAATACGTTTCTAAAATATACATTGCAGATATAGTATCTACTATATTTTTCTTTTTATTCTTATTTACTTCTAAAAAATTCATTGTTTTATGGGCTTCCACTGTTGTTAATCTTTCATCAATGGCTTCAATTTTTATTTGATTATATTTACATTTTAATTTATGAATAAATTGTTCTGTTATTTTTGCTCTTTCTGATATTGTACCATTCATATTAAGAGGCATACCTACTACTATGGTATCAATCTCATATTGTTCTAAAATTTCGTCTAGTCTTCGCAATATAACCTTGTCTGAGCCATTTCTTTGAATCGTTTCTAAGCCTTGTGCTGTAATATTTAGTCCATCTGTTATAGCAACACCTACTCGTGCTTCCCCATAATCAATTCCTAATATTCTCATTTTATTTTTCTAATCCTATATAATCTTTTACCATTTTTTCTAACAGTTCATCTCTTTCAATGGTTCTTATTTTATTTCTAGCATCATTATGACTTGTAATATAAGTTGGATCACCAGATAAAATATACCCAACAATTTGATTAATTGGATTATATCCTTTCTCTACTAACGATTCATACACTTCTTTTAATATTTCTCTACATTTTAAATTTTCTTCTCTTTCTACTTCAAAATGCATTGTTTTGTCAAATTCCATATTGGGTTCCTCCTTTTTTATATATTGGTTATGTCACTCTCTGTTGTTTCTGCATTGTCTAAGTACTCTTCTAATTTTTTCAAAACTTCTTCTAGTCCTGTTCCTTTATAATAAGAAGATATGACAAAATTTAATTTTGGCATAGCAACTTCTTTACATTCTGCACCTTTTGATATTTTACCTGGTAAACTTACTTCTAAATTTAATTCTTGTTTTTCTTGTTCCGATAATTCAATTGGAGTACTTTCTATTTTTCCTTTTATTTCATTTAAAAAGTCAGCTACTCCATTGGCTTCTACACCAGAAAATGCAATGACAAATTTAGGTCCCATATATCTTACAAATACATAGTCATCTGACAAATTTTCTGCAATGACTCGACTTATTGTTGTAATTACTTTATTTCCTAATTCTCGACAATATTTCTTGTTAATTTCTTGAATATTGACAATCTTAAACATACAAATTGTTGATATTGTATATTGGTCAATTACTTTCTTTCCTTCTCCATATAAATACTCTTCTGAATATAATCCTGTAAATAAATCTTTTCTTACAATTGATTCTAATGTCTTTTGATGTACCACTGTTTTTAAAACAGATACAATATTTTCTTTTATCACTTCTAAAACAGTCGTATCTACATTATCAAAATCATGTGGTGTTCCACTTTCTATGATCCAATATCCAATATATACATTGTCAATATAAAGAGGGAAAAATATGGCAGATTTTGCTCTTCCAAATTCCATTTCTTGGTATGGCAATCTTTCATTTTCATTGTTTACGGTTACATATTTAGGGGTTGCAGATTGTATACTATCTTTGAACATATCCACATCTTGTAGTGCTTTTAAAGACTTCCAATGTTTGCGTTCCACATTAGATGCTTTTACTTGGTATTCTGCACCATCAAACACTACAATGGTTGAGTATTTTATTTCATATCTTTCAATTAAAATATCATTAATTTTTTTGATTTTTTCTTCAACGGTTGATGTTTCTCCTATTGCATTCATAAAATCTTGTACAACATATAAATTGGTAATTTTTTGATTCATATTTTTAAATTTTTGTATTTTTTTATGAATGGTTACATTATAAATCACTAGTCCTAATACAATTAAGACTAATAATATGACAACTGCTATAATCAAAATTCTTTTCCCTCCTCTTTTGCTAAAATTTTTCTAGTTTCTTACGATACCTTATGATTAAAAGTTTTTCATTTTATTGAGTGTGTCATTCATACTGGAAGAAAAATTTGATCCTCCATTTTTACTTGCTGATGGTGGTTGATAATTCTTAGTATTTTTAGATGATGAAACAATTGGATAAATCATATTTCCTAATTCTTTCAATGTTTGTAAAAATATTTTCGAATATCCTTTTAAAGATATATCACATTCTATAATACCTTCTAAATATTTAATGTAAGTTTCTTCTTCAAATGGCATAGAAACATATTTAATGCGATCTCGATCAAACAATTCTGTCATAAATGACATGGCTGGATCGTTATAAAATGCCATTCCACCAATAATAGTAGCAGGTTTAATTCCTCTAATTTTCACTACCTTATTTAATACAATTCTTAATTTTCTTTCGTCTAAAATATTTTTTACTTTTAATTCCTTTAAAAAAGCAGTAAGTGGTTGTATGGTTAAAATGTCAATGCTTTGTACTAAGTATGTTTCTTGTGATTGTTTAAAATATCTATGTGGTGTATGAAAATCTGTATCAATTAATATAAGTGAATGTTTTTGTAATAAGGTTTCCAATATTTTATCTACATGGTTAATTGCATCATTTTCATCTGGTAATGAAGTATAAACTGTAAGATTTTTATTCACAGCAATTCCATTTGCTATGCCTTGTGAAAGTCTTTCAATACTATGTGTAGCAATTTCTCTTAATGATTCTTCATTTTTGGTATAAATATAATAGGAATTTCTATTTTGTGTTGTATCCAAAATAGCCACATTAATTCCAATTGATGATAATAATTCTGCTACATTATTAACAATAAAGGATGTTCCATTTTTACTTGTTCCTACAAATGTAACTATTTTCTTATCTGGTGTTAAAAGATTTGATAAATCTATTTCTTCTATACTTTCTGGTTGTTCTATTGGCTCTGTTTGAATTTCGTTTTGAGTCTGATATAGATTTTCATTTTGCATTCTTGGTTCTACTTGTACTGGTTGAATTGGTTGTTGTGCAACAAATGGTTCTGATTCTATTGGTTGTGGAATAAACGTTTCTGGTTCTGCTTGATTTGGTAAAAAGGTTTCTTCTTCTTCAAATCCAGGCAAAAATGAATCTTCTAATTCCTCTTTTGGTATAAAAGTTTGTTGTGGTGCTGGTTCGATTTTTTCTATTTCTTCAAATCCAGGTAAAAAGCTTTCTTCTGGTTCTTTTTCTATTTCTTCAAAACCAGGTAAAATAACTTCTTGTTTTGGTTCTTCAATCACTGAAACTGATTCTTCTTCAACTGGTAAAGGATTTTTACGTGGTCTTCCTCTTCCTCTTTTTGGTTTATTGGAATCTTCTACAGGAATCGGATTTTTACGTGGTCTTCCTCTTCCTCTTTTTACTGGTTGTACCACTTCTTGTTCTGTTGGGATATCCAATTCTTCTATGACAGGTTCTTGTACTACTGTTTCTTGTACTTCAGGTATTACTTGTTGTTCTGGCATAGAATTGACAGTTGGTTGTGGTAGAATCGATTCAAATTCTTCTAATCCCTCTATGATTGGTTCTGGTGTCTGTGTTTGCATTGATTGTATTGGTTGTATTTCTGGCATTGGTCTCACAACTGGTTGTGGTTGTTGCTCATCAACGACTGTTTTTTGTTTGGTTAATTTTTTGGTTCCACTCATATTAACAGCAGAAGGAATCACTACTGGTTTGGAAAGAATGTTCTCTCTCTCTTTTGATTTTAATAAAATTTGACTTGGTCCTTCCTCTGCCTCATTTTTTGGTCTTCTAAGGTTGTCAGATACGGCATTATTAAATGACATGATTTGTTGGTATTTAGAAGATCTTTCTTCTAATACAGCACGAACATTTAATGGTAAAAATTTGGTAATAATTCTTAATTGTGTATCGTTATATTGGGCAGCTATATTGTTAAAACTATCAATATATCTATCCTCATTTTTTCCTAATCTTTTATAGTGTGCTACAATGTTTTGAATTTCCATTTCGCTAACATCATTTTCGTTCTCTGCTTGATAACCAACATCTTCACTATCTATTTTATAGTAAATTTTAGCTTCTTTTTTCCCACGTGGTCGATTGATAAGTCTACAAACTTCATCTACACTTCTATCGTTTCCAATAATAGCATTATAAATTCCAATTCCAAATAATTTTACTAACATTGGCTCTGATTTTGTTCTTCGATCGGAACAAATTACGATAATTGGTGTATCATTTCCTTTAACATTAGAAGCTTCATCACTAATACCGTCCATTTTGTCAAAAATAAATTTATCAATTTGATCGTATTGTGTATGTGTAAAAGCTTCTAGATCTTCACTAATAACAACTCTGTCATAAGTTTTATCTTTTTGTAATTCTTTTAAAATTGCATTAAAATAATAAACATTTTTATAGGAAATTATTTGTTTATATTCCTTTTGATATTTTTTTACAATTGATTCTGATATCTCTTCATTATTTACAGCAAATAAGACTTTCATTTGTTACCCCCTTCCAAATTTTACAAACACTGCAAAGGCAAGTGGTAAAATTTGGCATATAATTAATAATGTGACACAAGTTACAATAAATGCCATACCTCTTTCTAGTGTGTCTAATTTTCTAATTCCAATTATATATTGATGAATTGCTCCAACCGCAATTCCTAAAAAGCAAATTGGTATACTATAAATTCGAACCAAATTTAAGATATATGCTACTGTTCCATAGCTATCGGATCCATATTTCACTTTATAATCTTCTAAAGATTTGACTGCATTATCTTTTATTTCTACAATTTTGCTTTCTGTTTTCTCATCAATTACTTTTTCATCGGCATAACTTTTATTTACCATCAAAAAGATTCCCATGATAAGCATGACAATGGTAACAATTATGATTCCTTTTTTCATGTTTTAGCCCCTTTCTTTCCTCTTGTTTTGCTAGTTTTTTCCTTTTCCTCATCTCTTGCCTTTCTATCATACAATAAAATGTAAAAAATAGCAAGATTTTTTTATAATTTATTATATAAATATTTGATATGGCTATAAACTCCATTTGCCCAATTTTTATCGGTTGCATATCGCGTATTAATACCACTTAAAGTTGGTCCATTGTAATAAGTTCCTTCTGCTTTTTCTCCTCCATATATAACCGTTCCTTTTGGATTGATATAATATTTCACAAAGACTCTAGCAATTAAATCAATGCTTTCAGCATAATCTGAAAACTGATATGCTCCATGATAAGGATTAGAGTCATACGCACCATAGCCAAATAAATTGTTTTTTTCCCTTGCAATTTTTGAAGTTCCCCAAGCACTTTCATGAATTCCAACGCTCGCTACAAAAACTCCATTAATCTGATATTGTTTTTCTATGTAATAAAAATATTCTGCATTATTTTCAAATATTTGATTCGTATCTTTGCTGTCTGATAAAATCTTCTTAAATTGTTCTAATGTCAATCCACTTGGCTTATTTAAAGCCATATCAAAACTCAGTCTAGACATCAATTGACTTTTGCTTTGTGCTAATGTTGTTGTATTTTTTATTTCTTCTTTTTCTGTCGCATGCTCATAAGTTGTGCTTTCTGCCCTTACATAACCAATGATACTCCCACTAGAAATTTTGTACCAATCTGCATTTTCAATCACTAATAATTTTAATTCATTTCCTTTTGCCAAGGTAGCTATTTTTTGCGACTGTTCATTTGGTTCTACCATAACCGATAAACGATCTGATGTCACATATAGTTTGTCCCCTACTTTTGCTTTATAATGACTGGTATAGTTTGCTGTTCCTATTTCTACAATTTTATTGACAGATGCTTTTGTTATTTTACAAGATATCTGTTCTTCTTGTATTAATTCTTCTTGTTGATAAGTTTTTTTCGTAGTAATTTCTTGTTTTCCATCTCTTCCTTCTTGCACTACTTGTATTTGTCCTTTTGGTAAATTCGCATTGTTTCTATATTTAGTCAGATATTCTAGTGTAGTTTCTTCTATGTGATATTCTTCTTTTTTCCCTTCTTGTATATTTTGTGCAATAATTTCTTCCATTTCAATTTCTTTTGCTTGACTGATTTTTACTTTCTCGATTCTTGCAATTGTTTCTGAAGCATAAACTTGATTTCTCCCAAAATAATAGTTATAAAATATAATACCATATAATAAACTAATCATAAAAGCTAGAAATGTTATTATATTTTTCAACGTAATTTTTATCGTTTTATTTTTGTCTTTTGCTTTCATCTTTTCACTTCTCCTTCTAAGGATTAAAATTGGTTCTAAATAAATTTATTTTACTGGTTATATTTTCTACTAATATTTTACCCTTTCTACTTTTTTTTGTCAATGAATAAATTGTGGTAAAATACTATGATAATACGATAACATTACAGCCTCTTGATTTTATTTTAATTTTGTACTATGATATAGATATTCAAATAGAAAGGAACGGAATGAAAAATGAATACCAAAAAGAAGGTCTTAACCATAATTGTTTTTATCTTATTTGTCATTGTTTTTGTACTAGCCTATTTTCTTTTCCAAAAATATGTTATAAAAAGCAATTTTGAAAGAGATATTTTACCTTTTGCCAACAAAAATGACAAAACTGTTTTTGAAGTTAATAAAATTGTCTTATTTAGTAATTGTGATGCTAAAAATAAAACTGGTTCTGCTTCTAATTTTACCATAGAAAACCTTTATCAATTTACCGATCTTGCTATCTTTATCAACCACTCTTCTATAGAAGAAAAAACAGCAGAAAATACTTTTAAGAAAGTTTGTATTAAGAATATTCAATATCCTATTTCTCCTGAACTTGGTAATCCAAAACTTTTCTTTAAAGGTCTAAACCACTTTGCCAAAAGTGATTTTATTCTTGAAAATGAAATTCATGATACTTTAGATTTTATGATCACTTCTGAAAACGAAGCAAATTTGGATACTCCTACTTTATTTAATAATTTAGCCAACCCTATTACTCTTAGTTACATAAATCAAAACATTAAAACAGATTACACCATTACTGATACCACTACTCCAATTACTTATGATGGTTCCCTTTTGAAAAGATGTCATATTGATTTATCTTCCATCACGTGTAAACTTTCCTTTGATCTTTATATTACCAATAATTTAGATGAAGAGTTTAAAACAACAGTGTTTATTGACATTCCTCTTACCTCACAAGATCAATCTATTTTGGACGGAAATCTTAATATAACTCTTAATACAAATTTCGCATTTTATCGTTATCAATAATAAATAGAAAAATAAAAAGGAGAATAAACATGAAAGAATGTAAGTCCATTGCTCAACAATTAAAAAAGAAATATCACAAGACTGAGGAAATAACCAACTTTAAAGATATGCTGTACCGTTCTGCTGACATTTATCGTTCCAGGACAGCCTTTAAGCTAAAAGATGAAAAAGGAAACATCATTTCAATTCCTTATGAACAATTAAAAAAAGATGTCATATCTTTAGGAACTAGTTTAATTGAAAAAGGATTTTTAAACAAACGAATTGCTGTAATTGGAAAAAATAGTTATCAATGGTGTGTTTCCTACTTATCAGCCAGTATCGTTGGAATTGTAGTTCCAATTGACAAAGAACTTCATACCGATGATGTTATTAATTTTATGAATGTTTCACAGACTGCTTGTATTTTAGGTGATGATAAAAATTTAGAACAAATTTTAGCACAAATTGAAAAAGTTGAAAATCCAGATACTGTTTTTGTATCGTTTGACAAAAAAGAAGACAAAAATTCTTTTTCCAATTTATTATTATGTGGTGAAGAATCTTACGAAAAGGGAAAAAAAGATTTTGACAATATTATCATTAACCCAGATGAACTCCGCATTTTGCTTTTCACATCTGGAACAACAGGAAGTGCCAAAGGAGTATGCTTATCACAAAGAAATATATGTTCTAATATTTTATCTACTTATGGTATTGTAAAAGTAAAACGCAGTGATCTGTTTTTTTCTATTTTACCATTACATCATACTTATGAATGTACCTTAGGCTTCTTGCTACCCTTATACAGCGGAGCCAGTATTGCTCACTGCGAAGGATTACGCTATATTACAAAAAATCTTAATGAATTTCACCCTTCTGTTATTTTATGTGTTCCATTGCTCTTGGAAAATGTGCACAAAAAAATTGTTAAAAATATGAATCAATCCCTACCAGAAAAATACAGAAAAGTAGAACAAAATCCTTTTCCTGATCTTCCTTTCTTTTTTAAGAAAATTGTTCGAACAAAAGTAAAAAATACACTTGGTGGAAGACTACGTGTTTTTATTGTTGGTGCTGCTAGTGCTAATCCTGAAATTGTTTCTGATTTTAAAGAGCTAAATTTACCAACTCTGCAAGGCTATGGATTAACAGAATGTTCTCCTCTAGTTGCAGGTAATACTGACTTTTTCCAGAAAGATGATTCCGCTGGTTTGCCAATTCCAAATGTTGAATATAAAATCAATTCTCCAAATAGTGAAGGTATTGGTGAAATTATAGTAAAAGGTCCTAATGTTATGCTTGGCTATTATGAAGATGAGGAAAAAACAAAGCAAACCATTATTGATGGTTGGTTTCATACTGGTGATTTGGGAAAAATTGATGAAAATGGTTATTTATATATTACTGGTAGATGTAAAAGTGTGATTGTTACGAAAAATGGTAAAAATATTTATCCTGAAGAAGTAGAATATTATTTGAACGATAATCCATTGATCTCTGAATCTTTGGTTTTAGGTATTCACAAAGATGATGATGACGAAACTTATATTAATGCTCAAATTTATCCAAATATTGAAGCAATTACAGAGTATTTAAAGGGCTCTGTTCCCACAAAAGAAGAACTTTGGAAGATTGTTTCTGATGCTGTGTCTAGTGTTAATAAAAAACTTCCTAATTATAAACATATTAAGAGCTTTGGCATTCGTGATAAAGAATTTGAAAAAACAACAACGCAAAAGATTAAACGTTATGGTAATAATATGGAAATTGATAAAGATTCCTAAAATAAATAAGCACCTACTATTTCTTGGTGCTTATTTGCATTTTATATCATAAAAACAACCTACAAACTTCATTGTTCATAGGTTGTTTCATTTGGTGGCTTCACCTGGAATCGAACCAGGGACACAGGGATTTTCAGTTTTCTGTGCTACTTAATATTAGATATTAGTTAGTATTAGTTATCATTACTTAAAACCTATGAAATTAGCACCTTTGAGACTAATTTATATTAGAAATATTTAAAAGTCAGTAAAAAGCAAAATGACTTTTTTGAGAGAAATTTTTTAGATGTTTTTTAGATATAAACATCTACTGCTATTGATATTAATTTTGTATTTTCTATAACAGCAAATTATATTATGGAGGTTATGATTATGAAAAATGAAGAATTAAAAAAAGAATTTACAGATGAAAAGACTGGAATAAGTTATACATTAGTTGGCGATTATTATCTTCCCAACTTAACTTTGGAACAAGAAGAAAAAATTACATTAAATAAATATGGAAGAATGAGATTAAACTATTTAAAAGAACACAAAAAGGTTCAATTTTCAATAATGTTTATGAATATGACATTAAATAAGCATTTAAAAGAAGTACAAGAAACTGCTCAAAAAAGAGTCAATGAGTTAGTAGAACAATTAAAGGCTAGAAGTGATTTAACAGAAGATATGAAAAATACTGATCCATTATATTGGGTTGGTACAATGAACGCAATAAAAGGTCAAGCAGAAGCAATTGTTCTAAAAGAATTGATTTTTGTGTAACAACAAATTACTTTACTTTAAAAATAAAATGCCTTAAAAATGATTTTGAGGCTTAATTGAATAAAGAAAATAGAGAGCTACTTATAGTTTTAAAGCTATAGGTAGTTTTTTATTTTCAAAAAGAGAAATTCAACACCTCTTAAAAAGTGTTTGGTGTGATGAGCCGATGCTATAAAGTTTATCCGTATTTGTATAAGTAGTCTAATTATGCAAAATGCGTGAGTGAGATTTTGGAACACAGACTCACAATAATAAAAGAGTATTCGGTGGCAAAACTTGAATGGATTTGTAATTGTAAAAAGTTTGGGCAAGTATGAACAAT
>JAAVZN010000040.1 GCA_022791675.1 Clostridia bacterium
AATCCTCCCCCAAAAAAATCTTTTGATTTTAATTTATATAAAAAAAATACCATTCATTCATTAAATGATGTAGAACATTTTTTGAATAATTTTCATCATTATTCTAAATATTTTAAATTATTTAAAATATTAAAAAAATAAATTATTTTATTTTATTTTTTATTTTACCTTTTTATTTCTCTTTTAAAATTTAAAAGCACAAAATGTTTTAATAGAAAATCTATTTACATTTTATGCTTTTTATAAATTTTGACTTTTTATTTTATTTATTCTCAAATTGCCAAGCTTAGCTTGTTGGTAAATTTCCTTTTGTAACATAAAAAGAAACAAATTCATTTCCCACTGTATTATAATCGCACAATCCAATTTGATTCTCCCTTTTTAATTTCTGCAAAAGTCAACCTATTGTTTTCTATTTTCTTGTATATATTTCATTAAATTCCAAATTTTCATTTCCATCAATCAAAATTTTCACACGATTAACTTCTGTTAATTCTGTTAATGTATTGACAATAGAATGTATTAAATTTGTTTTTTCTTGTTCATTTTCTTTTCGATAATTTAAAAATTCACTTGAAAAATCTAATACGACACAGTCTCCTTCCGAATAACATTTATTAATTTTGGTTCCATCAGGAATGATTTTTTTATTTTTATCATTTTTAGGACCTTCTATTAATAATTCTACTAATCGTTCTGCTGTATTATTAATAATTTCCTTAATATCAATTAATCTAGCTTCTGGATTTAGTTCCTCATTTTCTTGATTCGGAAAATACAAACTAACAATTGTTTGTCTTACCTGCTCTTCTCCTATTTCTTCTTGTGGTACATATTCTTCCATTGGTATTTCTTCCTCTTTGTTTTTAACATACTGAATTCCAAAATATCCTCCTATTAATATAATGACTAATATCACAAAAAAAATCAAACCAATTTTTTTACTTTTCATAAGTCTCCTCCTTATTCTTTTTTCTTACTAACCATATTATTTCTTGTTTGTCCTTTTTAGAACTATTTTCTTTCCTTCATTACAGTATTTTCCATTTGACAAAACTCTCTTTTCCGTATAAAATGAAAGGGATTACATAGATTTATTCTAGGTAAAGAAAGGAAGTCTTTTCATGAAGAATTTAAAAAATGATATCTTACATGTTGGATTAGATGTTGGATCTACCACTGTTAAGATTGTTGTTATGGATACTAATAAAAATACCATATATAAGGATTATCAAAGGCACTTTTCTGATACGAAAAATACAGTTTGTAAAGTATTAGAAGATTTGTTATTAAAATATCCTTCTTATTCTTTTACATTAGCACTTACAGGTTCAGGAGCTATGTCAACTACTAAATTTTTAGGTGTTAATTTTATTCAAGAAGTAGTTTCTTGTAAACGTTCTGTTGAAAAATATATCCCCAAGACAGATGTTGTGATTGAACTTGGTGGAGAAGATGCTAAAATTATTTATTTCGATCAATCAATTGAACAACGTATGAATGGGACTTGTGCTGGTGGAACAGGAGCATTTTTGGATCAAATGGCTTCTTTATTACACACTGATACAGCTGGATTAAATGAATTAGCCAAAAATTATTCTACGATTTATCCAATTGCTTCTCGTTGTGGTGTTTTTGCTAAAACTGATATTCAGCCTTTAATTAATGAAGGAGCAAGAAAAGAAGATATTGCTGCCTCCATTTTTCAAGCTGTAGTCAATCAAACCATTAGTGGTCTAGCTTGTGGTAGACCCATTCGTGGTCATGTTGCCTTTTTAGGTGGTCCATTGAATTATTTATCTGAGTTACGTACTCGATTTATTGAAACTTTACATTTAAAAGATAATGAAATCATTATACCAGAAGAAGCACATCTTTTAGTAGCAAAAGGAGCAGCCTTAGACTCCATTCATTCAGAAGTAATTACCACAAACGAATTACATGAAAAAATCGAACATTTAAAAACTTCACAAGATCATACAACCAAACCTTTAGTTCCTTTGTTTAAAGGAAAAGAAGATTATGAGAATTTTAAAAATAGACATAACAAAGCAACTGTTCAAAAAACTTCTCTTGCCAATTATGAAGGGGATTGTTATCTTGGAATTGATGCTGGCTCAACAACAACAAAATTAGTTGTCATTGACCAAGAAGGGAAACTTCTTTATTCTCTTTATGGAAGCAATGAAGGAAATCCTTTAAAAAGCGTTATGAACATGTTAAAAAAACTATATAAAGTTTTACCAAAAAAAGCCAACTTAAGATACAGTGGCGTAACTGGTTATGGAGAAAAATTAATTCAAACTGCACTTCATGTAGATTTAAATGAAATTGAAACCATTGCTCATTACACAGCAGCTAAAACTTTTGAACCAAATGTAACTGCCATTGTTGATATTGGTGGACAAGATATGAAATACATTCGTATGAAAGATGGCTCCATAGACAATATCATGTTAAATGAAGCTTGTTCTTCTGGTTGTGGTTCTTTTATTGAAACCTTTGCTAAAAGTTTAAATTTAGAAATTTCTGATTTTGTAAAAGAAGCGATTCATGCAAAAAGACCTGTAGATTTAGGTTCTCGTTGTACCGTTTTTATGAATTCCAAAATCAAACAAGCACAAAAAGAAGGCTATTCTGTGGGAGACATTTCTAGTGGACTTTCTTACTCTGTCATTAAAAATGCAATTCAAAAAGTTATGAAAGTAAGAGATGTTGAGACTCTTGGAAAACACATTGTTGTACAAGGTGGAACTTTTTATAATGATGCTGTGTTACGTGCTTTTGAATTAATTGTTGGTAAAAATGTTATTCGACCTGACATTTCTGGACTGATGGGAGCTTTTGGAATGGCACTTTTAGCCAAACAGCAATACGAAGCAAATCTCGATATGGAATATACTTCAACTATTTTAAAAACAGAAGAAATTGATCAATTAGAAATTAACGTAACACATACTCGTTGCAACAATTGTGAAAATCACTGTAAATTAACAATTAATAAATTTAGTAATGGACAAATTCATGTATCTGGTAACCGTTGTGAAAAGGGTGCTGGAATTGTTAACAAAAAACAAGATTTGCCTAATCTAATTCAATATAAACAAGAACGACTATTTAACTATCAACCTTTGGAAGAACAATTTGCCCCAAGAGGTGTTATTGGAATTCCTAGAGTACTTAATATGTATGAAGATTATCCATTTTGGTTTACCTTTTTAACCTCTTTAGGTTTTCGTGTTATTCTTTCTGAAAAAAGTACACGTAAAACGTATGAAAAAGGAATGGAATCAATGCCATCAGAATCTGTCTGCTATCCAGCTAAACTTTCTCATGGGCATATTGAAAGCTTATTAGAACAAGGCATAAAAACCATATTTTATCCTTGTATGCCATATTCAAGAAAAGAATATGAAAAAGCAGATAATCACTATAATTGTCCCATTGTTATCTCCTATTCTGAAGTATTAAAAAATAATGTTGAAGGACTAAAAAAAGACAACATAAAATTCTTAAATCCATTCTTACCCTTTGATAAGAAAAATCTAGTCAAAAAAATGATGGAATTAGAAGAATTTAAAATTTATAACTTTACTAAATCAGAATTAATAGAAGCAACTGACAAGGCAGAAAAAGAATATCAAAAATGCAAAAAGGATATTTACGATAAAGGAACTCAAACTGTAAAATATTTAGAAGAAAATCATTTAAAAGGAATTGTTTTAGCTGGAAGACCTTACCATGTCGATCCTGAAATTAATCATGGAATTGATACCTTAATTACTTCTTTGGGATTAGCCGTTTTAACCGAAGATAGTGTAGCAGATAAAACAGAAGCAAAAAGACCAATTCGCGTAGTTGATCAATGGGTATATCATGCTAGACTTTATGCATCTGCTGATTTTGTAGGAAAACACGATTGTTTAGAATTGGTACAATTAAATTCTTTTGGTTGTGGTGTTGATGCAGTAACTACCGATCAAGTAGAAGAAATTTTAACAAGTTTTCATAAAATGTACACATTGATTAAAATTGATGAAGTAAATAATTTAGGTGCTGTTAGAATTCGTATCCGTTCTTTATTAGCTAGTATGAAAAAACGTGAACAAGAAAAGTTCCAAGAAAAACAAAATGGAGACTATGGAATTAAGAAAAAAATTTTTACAAAAGAAATGAGAAAAGATTATACCATCTTAATGCCACAGATGGCACCCATTCACTTTGAATTATTAGAATCTGCTGTACGTGCTTCTGGTTATCATGTAGAATTATTGCGAGAATGTACCCAAAAAACAGTAGAAACAGGATTAAAATATGTTAATAATGATGCCTGTTATCCTTCTATTTTAGTTACAGGACAAATGATCGAAGCTCTTCAATCAGGAAAATATGACTTAAATAAAACTGCTTTGATTATGTCTCAAACAGGTGGTGGTTGCCGTGCTACAAATTATATCGGATTTATCCGAAAAGCTTTGAAAGATGCTGGATTTGAAAATATCCCTGTCATTTCTTTTAATATTGTAGGTCTGGAAAAAATGCCTGGTTTTAAATTAACCATACCTTTAGTAGAGCGCCTATTAAAAATGATTGTTTATGCCGACCTTTTACAAAAAATGTTAACAAAAAACCGAGCTTATGAAATCCATAAAGGAGAAACCCAAAAGTTGTTTGACTCTTGGTTAGAAAAATGTAAACAATTATTAACCAAATCTACAAACAAAGAATTTAAGCAAAGTATTTATGACATTGTGAATGATTTTGAAAAAATCGAATTAGATACTACGATACCAAAACCACGTGTTGGAATTGTTGGAGAAGTACTAATTAAATACCACCCTTTTGGAAATAATTATGTAGCTGACCTTTTAGAAAAAGAAGGTGCCGAAGTAATTTTACCTGATTTTATGGGATTTACCAAATTTATGTGTACACACAAGGTTACTTTCAATCATTTACTTAATATTAGTAAAACCTCTTCTAAAATTATGAAAGTTGCAATTAAATTAATTGATATTTTAGAGAAAGATGTAAAAATTGCACTTGCTAATTCGAAAAAGAATTACCTACCACCATGCGACATCTGGCACTTAGAAGAAAAGGTAAAAGATGTGCTATCCATTGGAAATCAAACTGGTGAAGGTTGGTTTTTAACAGCTGAAATGATTGAATACATCGAAAATGATATTCCTAATATTGTTTGTGTCCAACCTTTTGCTTGCTTGCCAAATCATGTCGTTGGAAAAGGTGTCATAAAAACAATTCGTGAAAAATATCCGAATGCCAACATTTCTCCTGTCGATTATGATCCAGGTGCTAGTGAAGCAAATCAAGCCAATCGAATTAAATTATTAATGACAGTCGCGAAAGATAACTTACAAGCAAACCAAAAACGTGAACATATTTTAGAACAAGAAAACAAAATAAATCATTTGGAAAGCATGGAAGAAAAAAAATCAAAAACAAAAGAAACAATTTAACTTATTTTGAAAAAGCAGGGAAACACCATTCCCTGCTTTCTTATTTTTTTCATTAGGCTTTTTTATGATAGAATCATTCCTTCTCTATTTAATATATGATACATGTATTTTATTTTTTTGTATAAAATCATTCATTTGCTCATATCCTAATTGATATAATTCGTCCATTTTACTCATATCTAACAAACCGAACTTTATCACTTTTAATTTTCAAAACTTTATCTGCACCTTCCATTTCATAGTTTGATAATTCTCTACATAATAAATTAATTGACCTTCCAGCTACTTCTACTAAATTCTGATCGCAATTATGATCAACCTCATCATCAAACATAATACTAAGTACTTTCTCTGCTCCTATTGCTTTTACTTCTTTCCAAGGTACATTTTCTCGAATTCCCCCATCGATTAATTTGATATTTTGAAATTTACAAGGAGAAAATACAACTGGATAACTACAACTTGCTCTTACTGCTTTTCCAATATTAATATCATGTATGTATTCTACTTTATCTGAAATATGGTTCCTTACTCTTCGGGAAGTAAAACAAAGCACATTTCCTTTGCATAATTCAACACTTGGTATCACTAAAGGTGTTTTGATATCGGATATTTTGTTAATTCCTTTTTGCTTAGCTATTTGATTGATTAATTTTTCGATTTGTTTTCCACTGTTTAGTCCATCAATGTGGATTCTTCCTGTAAAAATCAGACCAATTATTAACTTAACTATATTCGATAAATCCACATACTTAATTTTTTTACAATATTTTTTAAAAATTCTATACATCTCATCTGCTGAAAATCCCATTGCATATAAGCATGCTACAATGCTTCCGAGATGAAGTACCTCCTACATATTCAAATGTTATGTTATTTTCTTCTAGTGCTTTGATTGCACCAATATGTGATGCTCCTTTCACTCCTCCTCCAGCCAAACACAATCCATTCTTTTTTTCCACCTAATCCCCTCTCTTTCTTTGTATATGTTATTAAAAAATACCAAAAAGGTTCTCCTTCTTGGTATTTTTTATATTTATTTAATCAATTGTTTGAATATTCGTAAAATTATAATTTGCTAAAAGCCATGTTTTCATTTTCTGATTCGTGGTTATTTCTGTATTATTTGGAACATTAAGAAAAGCAAAGTCATGTGTTCCTGTATGATTTTCTAAATTAAATTTACTAATATTTAATTTTTGTAAAGCAGAACAATCATTAAACATATCTCCAATATAAGCGGTTGATAATATTTCAAAGTTACTACAATTAAGTTCTTTTAAGCTAGTACAATGCCAAAACATACCTCCCAAAAGTAATGCTTTTTTTGTATTAAAATTCGATACATCTAAGGTTATTAAATTGCTACAACCATCAAACATTGCTTGCATTTCTACTACATTTGCTGTGTTAAAATTTGATACATCAAGTGAAGTTAAGCTACTACAATTTCTAAACATTTCATTCATGTTTGTTACATTTACTGTGTTAAAACTTGATAAATCAAGTGAAGTTAAACTACTACAATAGGTAAACATATTTTTCATTTCTGTTACTTTTTCTGTATTGAAACTAGATACATCTAATGATGTTAAGCTACTACAATTTCTAAACATTGCTAACATATTTGTTACATTTGCTGTATTAAATTTCGATAAATCCAATGTTTTTAAACTGCTACAATTAATAAACATTTCTCTCATAAAAGTTACATTACTTGTATCCATATTTTCTGGAAAAGTAATACTTTGTAAATTCTCACATATCTGAAACATATATCCCATATCCGTAACTTTACTTGTATCAAATTCTGACAAATTCAAAGTTGTTAAACTTTTACAAGTCGAAAACATAGAATTCATGCTAACCACATTGCTGGTATCAAATTTAGATAAGTTGATATTTTTTAATTTTGAACAATTGTAAAACATAGCATTCATAGTTTGTACATTGCTGGTATCAAAGGTTGATAAATCAATCGTTTCTAAACTTGAACAATTGTAAAATAAAGCATACATTCCTTCAACTTTTTCTGTTTTTAAATTTTGTATATTTTCTATTTTGGTCAATGCTGTTAAATCTGAAAAATAACACCCCATATTCGTTGGCACAACTTCTGTTCCAAAATTAATGGTTTGAATTTTACTAGCATCATTAATCCATGGAGTATTGGGTGGTTTTTGCCAACCTCTTGTAAATACTTCTCCTTTTATATTCCCATATGCATGTTCTGGGCTATCTGCATAGTTTAAGGCATCTTGTTCATTATCAAAAAAGGTCAAGGTTGTTCCGTTTAATGATACATATAAATCAGTTGGTTCTTTTTCTGGCTCTGGCTCTTCTGGTGGCACAAATTCTTTGTATTCTACTTTATCTACTGTTACCCAATAAATCCACCCTTCTTCTGTTATAACTTGTATAGTAATTTCTTCTGTGTTAGATAATTGTTTGATTTCTTGAGCCTTTTTAAAAGCTTGATCGCCTTTAATTTGTTCTTCATAAATATTCATGTAAGTTTGATTATCCCAATTTTCTGTTACTCTACTTGGTTGCAAACCTAATCCTATGATTTCTAAAATTTCTTTGTATTCTACTTTTTTGGTTTGCTCTTTTGCTTTTGTTGCTTTTGGTAATAAACCATTTTCTCCTGTTAAAGTCGCAATACTCACTCCTGCTAATATAAGTAAAACAATTATGGTAATAATTAATGCTATTAATGTAATACCTTTGTTAGCTTTTTTAATGTTACTTAATGTTACTTTCATAAATCCCTCCTTATTTCTTTTGTGTTTTCTTTTTTCTACTATTATTTACTATTTTAAAATTTAGTATTCATTGTTTTGATCTGTTATTTTTATTTTGCTTAACAAAGATATTGATTTCAAATAGTTTCTAATTTGAATTGATTATATCAATTATCCCAATCACTGTCAATTAGTTAACTTAATTTTTGTTAACTTTTGTTGTATAAGTGTCAATGATGTGAAACAAAAATATATAAAAATTAATATATATAATTAAGCTACACAATTGATCATTCCAAATACTTCCAGTTCAGCTCGTTTTTCTTTTGGTGTTAAGTATCTTAATACTGCCATTGGTATATTATTTGACCTTTTTAAATATCTTTTTCCTTGTTCTCTTAAATCTTCTAAACTATAAAACTTTAGATAACTATAAAATCTTTCGTTATCATTCCTATGACTTCTTTCTACTTTTCCATTATGCTGTGGTGTTCTTGGTTGTATTTTATGATGCTTTATTCCTAATTCTTTTAATCGTTTATCTAATGGGTGTATTTTCTTTATATTTGCCTTATTATATGTAAATTCTATCCCATTGTCTGTCTGGATCTCTTTTGGTTTATATCCTAAATATTCGATTAATCTATTTACGAAATCTACTGTATTTTCCGGTGTATGCTCTTCATACCAATATAAAAATCTTTCTCTTGTCGCCTCTTCTATGTATGTATATTGATAAAACTTTTTGTCTTCTGGTAATATTTCACTCTTACACTCAGTTGGTACATATTTCACATCCATTTGTCCTTTTTCTCCTACATTTTTTGGCGTATTATATTTCTTATTATGTTTTTTCTTTGATGTGTTTTTTATATTCATTCCTTTATAAAATTTTATATCTAGTCTTCTCATTACTCTATATAATGCTGTTATTGTTCTTGTGTATCCTTTTTCTCGTTTTAATTTTACCCATAATTCACACAATGTTATTCTTGGATTTCTTCTTACATAATTTCTTATCCATCTTATTTCTTGATTTGTATGAGCATTAGGGTGCTTACTCTTTGGTCTATGAGATTTATCTGTTATGCTCTCAGCTGTTCCATCATATGCTTTATTCCATCTCCACAATGAAACCCTTGAAATATGGTACTTCCTACACACATAATTTATATCTCCACAATTTCTATACATCTCTACTGCATATTTTCTTGTATTAGTATCGTGTGGAAGGTATCTTTTTTCTTTCTTTTCTGTTATAATATTATTCATAAGTGATTTAAATCTCCTTTATATAATGGTTTCGCAACTCAATTATATATGATTTAAATCACTTATTCAATTTTTATTTATTTTGTTTCACATCAATTGTAACACTACA
>JAAVZN010000109.1 GCA_022791675.1 Clostridia bacterium
CAATTAGTTCCATTACTTGTGCCGAAGTCATAAGTAAATGCTTATAGTTAAGAAGATTTAAGATTTTCGTTTTGCTATATTTTTCATCAACTACAAATAATAATTTCTTTAAACTCTCTAAAATTTTATCTTTTTTCACTTTTATATGATAAATAAGTCCAAAAGAAATAAATGATTGGTTAAGAAGACTATATGTAGGTCTGCAGATGCCTCTGCATTTATTATTTCTACCTCTTTTCTTCTACATAATTCTCTTGATTTAAGAAATATATATGTTCATGGTACACAGTTTAATGATAATGATGATGAAAATGTACACCATACTAATTATATGACATTTCTAAAGTTATTTGTATTAATTATTATAAAAATTAATGATGACTTATGTACTTATGATAACTTAAAATCTGATTTTAGGAGTTAATTTATGAAAAGTATATATAACTATTTTCAATTTCCTGAGGTAGAAGAAGCACATAAATTACAAAAGATATTGAGAAAAAATGAATGTTTACATCAACTTTTAATAGATATTGGAAAAATAAAGACAACAAATCTACCTAAAGACGAAGAAAACAGGCAATAGAAGCACTTGAATTAAAATATAATGAGAAAATAACTGAATTAAGGGAAAATGGAGATAATAAAATAGTAAAATATGTTTTATTTCCACTTGAAAATTAACTATGAATAAATGGAGACATCTATTTATGTAAATATATTGAAAAATCCCTAGAACTCTGATAAAATAATATTGTGTCAATTTCTAGGAGGTAAATTGATTTCCATATTCATTAAATATGGGACAGTGTAAAGGCAAATTTTTCAAAAACTGAAAGGAGTTACTACTATGGAATTATTGAAATTTTTGGGTAGAGGCGCTGGATTTGCTGATGAGCACACATCTGCCTACTTTACCACTGAAACCAAGGAGATGGTCATAATTGACTGCCCTGTTTTAACTTTTCAGAAGATGAAACACATTGACTTAACGGACTATGAGAGATTTTATATTCTCGTAACTCACACTCACGGCGACCATGTTGGAGGACTTGGCCTGTTTGTGCAGTACGCTTTCTTCGTACTCAAAAAGCCTGTTACTATTGTAGCACCGTCTAAGGCTGTTGCAGACGATATTTTAACAATTCTTACTATTGAAGGCCATGAGCTTTCTTGGTGTGAACTCGTAACTGTAGCAGATGTAACAGACAAAGCTTGGTTCGGCGACTGCATTCTTACAAAGCACTCTCCTCAGCTAGAGGGAAAATGCTTCGGCTATAATTTAATTGTTAGCGACACAAATGTCGTCTATACTGGTGACACATCTACGCTAGAACCGTTTATGCCGTATCTGACAGATGATTCTGCATTGTATGTTGATACATCGGTATATTATGGTATGATTCATTTGAAGCTTGAGGACGCTTTGGAAGATTTTCTTGCACTCAATCAAAAAGGTATTAAGATTTATCTGATGCACTTGGACGATGCTGTGGCAGCTGAGAAAATTGTTGCTGATTATCCCGACATTGAAGTTGTAGAAACCGTTTAAAGAACAGCAGTAGGTAGGTTATCTTAATTGAAAACCTACCTATTGTCTTATTTTATTGCTTGCTTTTTGTTACCACTTAGATATGAGAAATAGTCTCTACATATCTTTCCGTCAGTTCTCCATTCGGAAATACAAAGGTATTGTTGAAAACCACTTCTCCCAACTCAATGGGAGTAAAAACTGGAAGCTCATAGATTTCACCATTATATCTTTCTGCGATTTCATAAAACTCCTTTGCTTTTTCTGTAATCAGTGCTTTCTCATTTTCGGTGCAGTCTTGTACTCTCATTATAATTGTGACATATATACCACAATGAGGAGTAATGTCTACATGTATTTTCCGATTAGACATAAGATTGAACATGATTTAGATAACCTCCTAAATTCTCACTAATGTGAGTTATTTGTATAATTATATTACTATATTTTTTCAATTTTTATAAGTATTAGAAAAAAACATAAAAAAACAATTAAGAATTTAAATTCCTAATCGTTTTTCATTTTTTCATTCAAATACAAGCCTTTTAATTTTTTATTTTAATAAATCGTGTACAAAGCGTGTATGATTGAATTTCATTCTCTGTAAATGGCTATTTCAATCCATTTTTAAAATCGTGGTGCAGATGAGCGAATTGGTTGTTTTGTAAGTGCTTGTGTTGTATGTGTTTTGGCTTGTATCTATATTTTTTTAATGGAGTTTTAATGGAATTTATATAAATTAACAAGAATAAAACTATAAATTACACCCCCAACAGTTAAACCGTGGGGGCTCATGAATTATTCTGATACACATATCGTAGTATCTTCGAAGCGGGCGTCAACATACTTGGCAGGTTTTTCGTAAAGGGCTTCGACAACAACACCCGCTATCTCGTTGTAAAAACGCTCATTCAAACGGATTAAAGTTGTCTTGCCTTCCGCTTTGCAATGTTCGCACTGAACCATCGGCATTCCACCGGTTCCAGTGTACATACCCCCAGCACCAAGGCGGATTTTGCTGAGGTCGTCCAATTCAAACAATTGCCTTTTGCTACATACTGGGCAAGTTACAATTGTATTAACCTCCCGCAGTTGTTCCTCGATTAATGCTAACAGTTTCTTCATGATTGTTTCCTCCTAATCATTATAAAATTATTTATAATAAACGGAGGTCATTTCCTCCGAATATTATTAATTCAAAGGAAATACATATAAATGTATTACTATAACTATATTCTAACACATTTTACATAAAATTGCAAATTTGAGCGATTTTCAATTATGATATAGATTTTGCCTCACGTTTTTACCTTAGGAAAAGCAATTATTTTACTATTTTTTAAATGTTTTCTAAGTCCTTCGAGTTCTACTTTCATAAATTTATCCAATATATGAGCATAAGTTTTTTCAAGTTCTCTTACACTTGTTCCAACTAACTTAGAAATAGTTAGTAAACTCATACAATAAATTTTTAAAAAACAAAAAGAGCGTAACCCTTGATATAAGTGAATTACGTTCTTTTTATTTCACGTTTCGTGTGTGGTGCAGATGGTCATATTATTGCATTTCAAATGATTTTACATGATTTCATACATATTTAATTTTACATATTTTTAATACTTTTACATGATACATTGAATTTCAAATATTATACAACCCATTTTCAAAAATAGTTGTATTGCAGTATTTATTGCAGTACTTTTTTAAAAAGGGAAATACACCATAGATAAAAATTTATTATTGCTTCGTAGAATGGTCAAAGTAGCCATAATACCAGTAAAAACACTACCCTTTTAATTCCCTACGTGTTTTTACTTAATTTTTATCTATGGTCATATTATACATTAAAAAATCGGTTAAGTAAATAAAAACTTAATCGATTTTATTATTTCTTTTCAATAACTATGTCTA
>JAAVZN010000041.1 GCA_022791675.1 Clostridia bacterium
ATTGGAGGAATGAAAGAAGTTCCTGCTAAAGTAATGCTTGAAAAAAATCCAGAAAAAGCAATGACTTTAGCAATTAAAGGTATGTTACCTCATAACTCTTTAGGTAGAAATCAATTAAAAAAATTAAGAGTATATGCTGGATCAGAACATGAAAATCAAGCACAAAAACCAGAAATATGGGAGGTAAAATAAAATGGCTAAAAAAGAAAATATAGTTTTTTATGGTACTGGTAGAAGAAAAAGCTCTGTTTCTAGAGTTAGATTAATCGAAGGTACAGGAAAAATAACAATTAATGGAAAAGATATTGATGAATTTTTTGGATTAGAAACTTTAAAAGTTATCGTTAGACAACCTTTAACTGTTACTAATACAACTAGTAAATATGATGTTATCGTTACTGTAAAAGGTGGCGG
Source organism: Clostridia bacterium (assembly GCA_022791675.1). Lineage (GTDB taxonomy): Bacteria > Bacillota > Clostridia > TANB77 > CAG-508 > CAG-269. The sequence goes on from JAAVZN010000041.1 coordinate 415, forward strand.
ATTTACTGGTCAAGCAGGTGCTATTCGTCACGGTATTGCTAGAGCTTTAAATGAAGCTAACTCTGAATATAGACCAGCTTTAAAACAAAATGGATTCTTAACAAGAGATCCTCGTATGAAGGAAAGAAAGAAATATGGTCTTAAAAAAGCTCGTAAAGCTCCACAATTCTCAAAAAGATAAAAAAGAGCCCATTTGGGCAAGAGGTGGAAAACCTATATACCAACAAGCGGTAATCTATTTCGATTACTGCTTTTTTAATTTCGAAATTTTCCTATCAATTATTATTTTATTCTGACATCATACCTCTTCATTTTTCCAAAAATATTTTCCTTCTTCCTCTCTATAACAATCAAATTTTATATAATTTGATTGTTTCTTATTATAAAAAATATCAATGATCATTTTGTCACTTTCTATAATAGAATTAGAATTTATTAATTCTTGTTTCGAAAACCATTTATATTTAAATTCAGGATTGGATATTTCTTGCTTTATATCCATTAATAACTCACAACAATACAAAATAGTAGTTGAATCTTTATCATGCATAATTTCTGTAGCAGTACCTAATAATTGACCAAATTTCAATTCCAAACCTAATTCTTCATTAATTTCTCTTTTTATTGCTGTATCTAAATGTTCACATTCTTCAACTTTTCCTCCTGGTAATCCATAAAGCCCTATAAAATCTCCTCTTTCTCTTTTTATTAGTAATACTTGATCTTCCTTAGCAATTATACCTATTACTACATTAATCATTTATTTTTTCTCCCCTTTTATTTCTAATCTAAATGATTTATAACACAAGTTATAGATATTGACAAGAATACAAGCAAACTTTTTAAGCAATCAAGAAAAAGCATAAAAAAAGCAGTAATCTATTTTGACTACTACTTAAACAATCTATTCAATCACTTCCAAAACATCACTGTTACCATTCATGCCTTCTAAATTATAATACGTATTTGGAATATTACCCACAATTACATTTTCCATTAATAAAACTTGATTGGTGATCTCACGTGAAATATTATCAAAAGGAGTTAAAATATTAACTTCACATTTAACTTGTAAATAGACACGATGTAATGTCTGATTAATCCCTTGAGAAATAAATTCACTTCTCAAATCAGTTTCGACATCACCAATTGAAGAAATTGTAATTTTAACCCCAGGACCTCTTCCAGCTAGCATTTTAAAACCAGTAAAACTTCCGCAAAGCAATTTGTACATTTTCTCTTCCTCTATGATCAATCTCCTCTTGAATTTTATTTGCCACATCTGAAATAATTTCATTAATCGGAATGACATTAGATTTTATCATTGCAATATTGCCATTATTATCTTTTTCGACTGTAAAAAGCTCATCATAAGTATGTTGTTTCATCACATTTGTTGCTTGTTCATTTGATACCATAGTTGCAATTGACTTTGCTCGATTTTCACATAAAGTATCAAAAATTGGCAACACTGCATCTAAAATAAGTTTTACCGTAACAAAGGCTATCATTAAAATAGCCATCACCGTAGTCATTTTTTTAGCCTTCTCACTTCTTATTCTATTCTTCGACTGTGTCATTATTTTAGGAATTTGAATTCGTGTTCGAGAATAAATTTTACTCATAATGAATTCCCGTTTTAACATAACGAGGTATAAATAATTTTTGTCCAATATTTATTAAATTTTCATCTTCTATCCCATTGGTTCTTACAATATCATCAATAGTACTGCCATATTTCTTAGCTATTTTCCATAAAGTATCACCTTTTTTCACAACATATAAAATCAAACTATAATCTTCTGCTTCTCTTTCTCCATTTGTTTGAATCTCATTCATAATATTCATATTCGTACTACGATACATATCATTATTCATAACCAAATCCACATTACTTGTAACCATTCCACCATCTTGCACTATAAAATCTTGATTTGCAACTTCCATTTCTAATTTGCTATTAACATTTTCTGCCTCTTCTATTCCATCTAATGTATATTCAAAAGGAATTTTTGCATTTCTTACTTCCATTTGTAAATCTTGATTTGACAATACAAAATTAATTTCTAGGTTTCCTGTATAAATGATTCGACTATTACTATTTTCCTGTTTCTCAATTACAGGACACACATCAACATCAATAATATTCTTATTTTCCATTCCTTCTATTTCTATGTTTTCTCGTATCTGTTTTATTTCCTTACGAACTTGTTTATTGGTTATCGTTGTTATTTTCTTTTTATTAAATTCCAAATTCTCACAAGGACTATACAAATCTTGAATTAAATTAATTTGTTTTTCTTCATAACAAATAGCTGTTACTCCTATTTCTAATTCGATATAAATCGAGTGCTCTTCTGATGCATTTGGTTTCATTATCATATTTTTTATCTCATAATCTAAATCGCAAATATTTTCTTCTGTTACATTTGGAATATCAATAAATCCTACAATTGGGATCTTAGTATCCACTGAATTAACCCTATTATCTTCTGTTAAATACATAATTTTAACATGAGCTTCCGCTTTTGCTAATATTTTATTATAACTAATCTTTACATCTTTATCTACAATTGCTAAATCTGTCTTTAAAATTTCTGCCAAATTATCAATATTATCAATGGTAATATTATCCTTGGTATAAATCTTATTCTCGCCCATTCCTACCAACGAATTAACTCGCAAATCCTCTTTTAATAATTGAATTCCTTCCGCATTTTGAATATGATTTACAATTTCCACTTCTTCTTTTGTATAAATTTTAATATCAACCTCTAAAGTAGCTTTTATTCCAACTTTTCTTCCATTAATTACCTTGCATTCAATTGATTTCAATTTTGTCTGTATCAAAGAATTCATTCCCTCTTTAGCATTTTGAACTTGTATCACTTCTGAAAAATCCAAACTTGTATTAATTCCTCTTACTTTGTCTTGTGTATCATCTGCCAAATACATAATACAAGTATTGATATTTCCATCTATTCTCACTTTTTCAGTTAATACATCTTTTTTATAAACACATACTACCCCACTTGTACAAATTGTATTTAAAATATCTGGTTTTGAATCTGGTACTATCATATCCCCCTCTACCATAATGATGTCCTTTTTCGTTGCAATTAATTTATTTACACATAAATTTTCATTTACTGTCTCTAAAACCATTAGCCTACCTCCTTCTTTTTTCTTTATACATGTATATTGAAAAAATAGGATCTTATGACTAACAAACCAAATTTTTAATATTCAAATAAAAATAATTCGTCTAATCTCATTAAGTTTGACCAAAAATTTTCATGTAAACCCCTTTTCATAAGCCAAAAAATAGCAAATTTATACTTATAACCCACAAGTACAAATTTGCTATCTACATATCTTATAACAATGTTTTTTTCTTTTTCGTTTCCACTATTGGTGGTATCAATGGCGAATACGAATCCCCATCAAAAACTTCAACCTCAACTGTTCTTGTTAAAACATCAGTATAACTATAAGTAACATTTCTATCATTTTCCTCATATTTTACAACAAAAATATTAGGATATGCTTTCTCTATTGTAGCTTCTTTCTCAAAGGCTTTACTTCTTCCTAAAGAACCTTTCACGATTATCTTTTGACCAACTTTTTCTATGATGTCTGTCTTTAAGTTTGCTATATCTGTACGACAAATCATGTAATCACCTACTCCCTTAAGATGGCTTGATTATAGCATTTCTTGCATAAATTGTCAAAAATTGAAAATGTTTGGCGAATAGCTATATCCCTTTACTACCAACAACTTATCTGATTCCGCTTTCAGTTTTTACATTTTCATTACATTTATATTACAAAAATATTAAGTTGGGTTATTTTTATTTATTGGTGTTTTTTGGGACGGGGTCAAAAAACATCTCCTGGAGTTTAAACGTAAAATATAGGTATACTAAAAGCCCATAACTTAAGAAAAATAAGAAGTTATAATCATAAATTTTTGTATAATACAAATAGAATAACAAAAATTTTATGTCTGACTTAAGAAAATATGCTAGATTTCTTCTAGACAAAAAATTATTGCTATTCTGTCTATTTATTGTACCTATTTTTTAAATGATGTTTTTTGACTCCGTCCCAAAAAACATCTTTCCATTTGCCCCGATTCCACTTACTCCTTTTTTTCCATCTCGTAATTCTTTTGCTATGTCATCTATGGTAATATATTTATATCTTTCGGTAAGAGCTATTTTTTCTGCAATGACTAATGGATCTAAGAAATCGATTAATATTCTTGCTGGCGAAGAAGCAAAATTTGCTCCAGCAGATATGATGGCTTCAAAATAGCTTTGACAGGCTCCTGCAAAAATTACAAGTTGACTGTTTCTTTCTTTGTCATATCTTCTTGCTTCTTTTACCGTTTGAATAAAATATTTGGAATTTCTATAATTGTAAATATTATGATAATCGGTTCCTCGTTTGATCATTCCATCATGACCGCGTAATTACCAAAATGTCTGGATTATAGGTTTTTAATAGCTGAAATACTACCCTCGGTTGCTTATATTCAGGTATGTTTCTAACAATGGCATTAAGTCCTAATTTTTTATAATAGTAATATGATTTTTGACTATATTTTTTGTCACCATCTAGATGTAAAATTTTTCCAGTTACTATTTTTTCTTTTGCTTTATGGCTGGGTGTTAAAATTCCTATTTGATAATCTCCTATACTTCGTGTTTCTTTTGTTTGAATAATTTTCTGATTCATTTTATGATGTAATATTTTCATTCTTTCCTTTACCATTTGTTTATCTACTATTTCCAAATCTTCTATTTCACTATCTGCTTCAACTCTATCTACTAATCCTTTTAAAATAGCTATTTTCTCTTTTTTCGTATTTATAATATTTTTTACTGTAAATATTACGTCCTTTCCATAGGATTTTCTGGCAACAATGTCACCTTTTTTTATCTTATTCATTTTTTATCAATCCTTATCCATCACAAACTTTTGACTTGTGTCTATATTATTCTATGTCAAATTTTGTCAATTTGTGAATGATGTTTTTTGGGACGGAGTCAAAAAACACCACACGGCAAAGACACACCTATAACTGGTGTGCCTTTTGTCTGACAAAAAAAACTCATTTCATTCTTATCTCTTCCACTAACACTGATATAAATTGTGCATTAGTGGGTTTTCCCTTATTGGGTTCTATTGTATATTGAAAAACTTCATTTAGTTCTTCAATATTCCCCACATTCCATGCCCTTTCTATTGCGTGCCGTATGGCACGCTCTACTCTCGACGGTGTTGTGTCATACCTCTGTGCTATTTCTGGGTAAAGCCATTTTGTAATGCTCCCCAGATAATCTGGCTCTTTTAAACATAACATTACTGCTTCACGGATATAATGATATCCCTTAATATGAGCCGAAATCCCCCACTTTCTTAAATAGGAAGTTATTGTATAAATCAACTCCTCCTCTGTTGCCTCTTCCTCCACTGTTGCTTCTTCCTCCTCTGTTACTTCTTCCTCCGCTGTTGCTTCTTCTTCCACTGTTGCCTCTTCCTCCGCTGTCGCTTCTAGTAATTCTTCCAGTCTCCGCAACAATTCTCTTATCTCTTTTCTTTGTTCTCTTGTCATTTTTTTTCTCCTTTTTGTTTTTTTTTCAGATTTTTCTGAATTCCTCTATTATTATACCTCGAATTTTACATAATGTCAATTTTTTTTCTAAGTTTTTAAAATTTTAAAATAATCTAACCCCCATTCATAATATTCAGGAAATCCTTTAATCTTTATCCTTTAACTTTATGTCGATGTTTTTGACTTTTTATGTAAATCATGTTATAATATTGTGCGTACCCAGTGTTCAAGTCTCTTTTTTAAAAGAGACTGACCAGAAAGGAGGATATTCAGATTACATTTTAACTTAATATTAAAAAAGAAAGGAAACGAAAATTATGATTAGAAAAGAACAGGAAATTGTACGGTACGTAAAAGAAAACCAAGTAACTATTGTAAACTCTTATGGCTGTGGAAATATGCCAATCTATTTAGCACAAGCCTCCTACAAAGTAATTGTAGGAACATCTGTCGATGGAATCGTTGAAAAATATAAAAGAAATATAAAAAAAGACACTTCTTTAAAAGTCAGATATGACAAAGATGACTTACATTTCCTCGAATATCAAATTGGTTATTTGGTATATGGTAGTCATTTGATCTCTGAGATATTAAAACATCAATATGATAAACATACTGTTTTAATGATCAGTGATTCTAGCAATTACATTAATGCTGATTTAGTGATAGCATTAATTCATCAATTGATAACCAATGGTGGTGCTTCTTTAAGAGTTGTAATTATCAACAAAATAATGAAATATAACGATAAATTGTCCACACTGTTTGAACAAGCACCTATCGTTGATTTTTCACAAAATTTCCACGTTACTTACAAATTGCATCATACTAACGAATTGAAAGATTTAGTTCTGTTTTATACAGAACATAGTATCCACAGGAACATATTAGTGATTCTTCCCCATCAAATTGATATCAAAAAATTAAAGGAAGAACTTGAAAGTTATTTTTTGCAAAAAAAAGATCCTCTTATCATTTCATTAGATAGAGACTTTAATTGCAATATGTTAAAATCATTCCAGAAAAAAATCATTCTGGCAACAGATCATGCCCATAGTATTTTGTTCAAATCAAATATTAATGTGGTAATTGATGCAGGGTTGGAAACAAAATGGAAATTCATTAATGAAATTCCAGTTTTAACATGTAGAAATGTAAGTAAAGCCATTATTCAAGAAAGAATGGCTTTGGCTAGTCATTTTTCACCTGGCTTATACTGCCTATGTTCTGATTTTGACTATTCCAAATTTTCAAGAAAAGAAGTCGACACTATTTTTGATGAGTATTTGAGTAAAATGATTTTAAGTTTAATCAATTTTGATATTGATATTGATTCATTAAAATTATTATATTCAAAAAGTTTCCATATTATATATGGATTCTTAAAATCTCTTCGTCTAATAGGAGCTATTGATGAAGAAGGAAAAATTACATCAATTGGAAAAGAAATCCTTTCTATTCCTTTAAAAGATGTTCGTTTTTCTAGAATTCTAATAGAAGCAAAAAAATACCATCTAGAATTCGATATTCTTCTCTGTTACGTATTAAAAGATTACTGGATTAACCACTTGACAATAGAAAATGTAGGTTCAGATTTATTAGCACATCTTTATTTCATTAAAAGTTTATATTTTAATAAAAACACTACTCCAGTTGATACCGAAACTTATATAAAATATGAAAATTTAAAAGCTGTACTTGATCCACTTTTAAGTGAATTAAATATCCAACCTTCTAAGTACTCAAATACAGATATTTTAAAAAAATGCATTGCCTGTGGTTTTCCAGACTGCTTATTTGTTCTTACAGACGAAAACGTATATACCAATCTTCTTACTGGTAAATACTCTTTTATTCCTTCAAAATTTATAAAAGAACCAGGCGTATTTGTCTTAAATCTCTTTTCTTTTATAAACCGTTCCTATTTCTATTCTCGTATTCTTAATAGGAGAGCTCTATTCTATACTACACTTTCTTATCGTTCAGATGAAGTTATGGAATGTTTTTCCAAAGAATTGAAGATAACTTATTTTACCAATGGAAGTGATATTTTTGAGAGATATACTTATCGTGGTCTCTCCATTTATACCAGATCCATTGGAAAAATTGAAGATTTAAAACAATCTTGTCCTGAGGACTTTCGTGAAGAAAGAAGCGAAAATCGTATTGTTTTATACTTCCGCAATGTTGAGATTGACTCAAGACCGTATATTTCTTTCACGTAATCGAATATCATCTCAAAAGATTCCCTATTTATAGGGAGTCTTTTTTTAGAATTCTCTATTTAGTTGACATTTTTTGTTCCTTATGTTATTATTCTTATGTTAATCTTTAGTATGTTCGATTTTTAAACTTAATTAATCGAACAATGGTATAAAACATAAAAAAAGGAGGATTTACAATGATTCACGTAGGAGGTCATAGCTATCACAATGGTATCAAATTTTCTGCAAGAAATTATACGGTAAGATTTAAAACTGATTCAGATTCAACCCATATTTACTTGCGGAAAAATAAAAAGGAAAGAAAATTTTTAGACTTTATGTATAATATCCCTTTACTTAGAGGGATCGCACTAGTAATACAAGATTTTCCTTTTGTGAGTCTTGCTATAATATTAAATTTTGTAATGATTGGGAATACAGGAAAATCCATAACAATAACCATACCTCTACCCTTATTACTGGTTATACTTCTTTTTATTATCTTTCTAAAAAGAAAAAAAATTCGGTTTGCATTTCAATATCATGGTGCAGAACACAAAGTGATATTTACAAATTACGCTAAGAAAAAAATTACTTTAAAGAACTGCCGAAATGCACCTAGGGTTGCCGATAATTGTGGAACTATGTTAGCATGTTCATTCTTTTTCTGTTATATTATTATAAAAATAGTCATCTCATTTTTAAAGATGAACCTATATCCAGGCTTTTGTATGCTAATTTCATTTTGTTTAGCCTACGAGATATTTCTAATGAAGCGTAATACTCCTGTATTACGTTGGCTCTTTAGGTTCGGTTATTTGTTACAAAAATACATCTTTACCATCGAACCTGATAACTGCCAATTAGAAGAAGCCGTAAAGGCTTTTAATCTACTCGAAAAAGCAGAAACTGGACAATTGTCAAATAAAGAATTACAGGAATGGAATTATTAAATCATTAATTATGTTATACCAAAATATGAGAATTTAGTTGATACTATGTTCTCATATTTTTTATTATTACTTATTTTTTCCAATTAAAGTAAAAATTGTAGTGTTACAATTGATGTGAAACAAAATAAATAAAAATTGAATAAGTGATTTAAATCATATATAATTGAGTTGCGAAACCATTATATAAAGGAGATTTAAATCACTTATGAATAATATTATAACAGAAAAGAAAGAAA
>JAAVZN010000001.1 GCA_022791675.1 Clostridia bacterium
AGTTATGCGAGTGTTTATCGAGATAGTGATTATTCAGATACTTTTTATTCAACTGCTCAACATGGATTTGCAAATGCAACAGAATATAATAACCATAAAAATAGTATGTTAGCAAGTATATTTAACAATGGAGGATTTTATATCGGAAGGTATGAAACAGGAACACAAACAGCTAGATTTTCAGCTTCAGATAGTTTAACAACACCAGTGATTCAAAGAGATATGTATCCTTATAATTTTGTGACATGTAGTCAAGCACAAACAAAAGCAACAGAACTAGCAATAGGTGGAAAAACTGCTAGTCTAATGTTTGGAATTCAATGGGATTTAGTGATGAAATTTATCGAAGAAAAAGGAGCAAAAACACAAGAGGAATTAAAGAAAAATTCAGGAAGTTGGGGAAATTACAAAGATGTAACATTTGAAATAACAAGGGGACTCTATACAACAGCACCTACAACTTCTGGATCATGGAATCGAGCAAATGGAACAAGTAAATATACGAAGCCTACTTCAACAGGAGTGTTATTAACAACAGGAGCAACAGACAGAAATAGTGTATTAGGGATTTATGATTTAGCAGGAAATGTAAATGAATGGACATTAGAAAAAAGGTCATATCCTACTAATCCATCTGCAAATCGTGGAAGCCATTACAACTACAATGAATACAATCCAAGCGCTGACCGTAGTAGCTATAGTCCGACTGCTTCCTATGACTGTATCGGATTTCGTGTTGCTTTATGGTAGAACTGAACTCTGTGAAAACGAAACGATAAAATGACTGGAATAAGAGAAGGTAGACAATTGAAAAAGAGCTATCAAAGTAGAAAAAAATTGGTAGAGTAAAATTTCTTGACAGAACGTTCCCAACGGAACGTTTTTGTGCGTTTTGGAATATAAAACATTTCAAAAAAATAGGAGGGAAATAACTCTGAGATTTAGTAAAACGTAAGAATTATTACTAATCAAAATGAAACTTGTACAGCTAGGATTTCAGTCTTTTTGATTTGACAGATAGTTGACCAATTATAATTTCAAGTAAGGAAACAGTTTTTCTTTGCCAATTATAAAGAAACACCAATCGTAAATTTTATTTTATCGAAAATTAAATTTTCGTAGGAAAAACGAGTAAAAGCCTTGACAGCCGTAGGAAAAATATGGTAAAATAAAGCATAAATTTTATCAAAAATTATTTCAAACCGTTAAAAATTGAAAAAAGAGGAATCAAACAAAAGTAGCCCTAGGGAAAGTCTTATTTGAAAAAAGCAGACAAATAAAGAACCTTAGACAAGCCCTTTTGGTTTTGAGAAGGACTTTTTTTAATTCCTATAAAATTTAATTCTGCTTAAATCAAAACTTAGAGGAGTGATTTTTTTGAAAATCAAAGAAGTAAATTACGAGAAAGCATCTCGTAAAGATTTCGCAAAAGTTGGCGATTATATCGAAATGCCCAATCTAATCAAAGTACAAAAAGACTCTTATGACTGGTTTGTAGAAGAAGGATTAGGAGAGGTATTAAAAGATATATCACCAATCGAAGACTACTCAGGAAATTTAGTTCTTGAATTTTTCGATTATTACATGGAAGACAAAACAAAATACACAGTAGAAGAAGCAAAAGAAAGAGATGCAACTTACTCTACTAGATTGCACGTAAAAGTAAGACTAATTAACCGTGAGACAGGAGAAATCAAAGAACAAGAAATCTATTTAGGAGATTTCCCATTAATGACAAACAGTGGAACCTTTGTTATCAATGGAGCAGAAAGAGTTGTTGTTAGTCAATTGGTACGTTCACCAGGTTGTTACTATGGAGAAGAATTTGATACCAAAACTGGAAAAAGAACTTATAATTCAACGGTAATGCCACTTCGTGGAGCATGGTTAGAATATGAAACAGACGGAAACGACATTTTCTATGTACGTGTTGACAGAACTAGAAAAGTACCAGTAACTACTTTGTTAAGAGCAATTGGCGTTATTTCAGACGATCAAATAAGAGAATTATTTGGCGACGAAGAAATGATAACTGCAACCATTGCCAAAGACACCATCAAAGATCAAGACGAAGCTCTAATTGAAATCTATAAAAAGCTAAGACCAGGAGAACTACCAACTGTTGATGCGGCAAGAAACTTATTCAATGGATTGTTCTATGATAATAAGAGATATGATTTAGCTAAAGTAGGAAGATACAAATTTAATCAAAAATTAGGTTTAGCAGGAAGAATTAAAGACAAAGTAGCAAGTCAAGATATCATCGATAATGAAACAGGAGAAGTATTGGTACAAGCAGGAGAAATGATATCAGAAGAAACAGCAGAACAAATCCAAAATGCAGGAATCAATGTGGTTGATGTAATGGTAGGAGAAAGAAAAGTAAGAATTATTGGAAACAGCACAGTAAATATCCACAAAGTATTACCAAATGTTGATTTAAGCAAATTACATTTCAAAGAATTAGTAAACTATAATGTATTAAAAAATATCATGGAGCATACAGAAGAAAAAGATTTCGTAAAAGCTTTCGAAGAAAGATTAGATGAATTAGTACCAAAAACAATCACAACAGAAGATATGATTGCTTCTATTAACTATTTATTAAATCTTTCACACGGATTAGGAAAACCAGACGATATCGATCACTTAGCAAACCGTAGAATTCGCCAAGTAGGAGAACTATTACAAAATCAATTTAGAATTGGATTAACCAGATTAGAAAGAGTGGTACGTGAAAGAATGACCATTCAAGACTTAGATGTTGTAACACCACAAACTTTAATTAATACGAAGCCAATTACATCATCAATTCGTGAATTCTTTGGAAGTTCGCAATTATCACAATTCATGGATCAAACAAATCCATTATCAGAATTAACTCATAAAAGAAGAATCTCAGCTTTAGGACCAGGAGGATTAACAAGAGAAAGAGCAGGATTTGAAGTACGTGACGTTCACTATACACACTATGGTAGACTATGTCCAATCGAATCACCAGAAGGACCAAACATAGGATTAATATCAGCCCTTTCATCTTTTGCTAACATCAATGAATATGGATTTATTGAAACGCCATATCGTAAGGTAGACCCACAAACACATAAACTAACAGATATCGTAGAATACATGAGTGCAGATGTAGAAGACAATTACATCATAGCACAAGCCTCAGAGCCAGTTGACAAAAATGGAAAATTCGTAGATGAAAGAATTAGAGTTCGATTTAAAAATGAAGTCATTGAAGTTGACCGTGATCGTGTTCAATATGTTGACGTCTCACCAAAACAATTAGTATCTATTGCAGCAGCTATGATTCCATTCTTAGAGCATGATGATGCAAAAAGAGCGCTAATGGGAGCTAACATGCAACGTCAAGCAGTTCCACTTATGATTACAGAAAGTCCAATCGTAGGAACAGGAATTGAATATCGTGCAGCAAAAGACTCTGGAATTTTAGTATTAGCAGAAGAAGATGGTGTGATCGAAAAAGTAACAGGAGATAGCATTACTGTAAAATATGACAACAAAAAAACAATCACTCATAAATTACGCAAATTCAAAAGAACCAATGGTGGAACCTGTATCAATCAAAAGCCAATTGTAAAAGTAGGAGAAAAAGTGAAAAAAGGTGATGCCATAGCAGACGGACCATCAACTTCCAATGGAGAAATGGCACTTGGTAAAAATGTATTAGTAGCATTCTCAACTTGGGAAGGATACAACTACGAAGATGCGATTCTAATCAATGAAAAATTAGTAAAAGAAGACGTGTTTACCTCAATCCATATCGAAGAATATGACTGCGAATGTCGTGATACTAAATTAGGAGCCGAAGAAATTACACGTGATATTCCAAACATTGGTGATGACTCCCTAAAAGACTTAGACGAAAACGGAATTATAAGAATTGGTGCAGAAGTAAGACCAGGAGACATCTTAGTAGGAAAAGTTACCCCAAAAGGAGAAACTGAATTAACAGCAGAAGAAAGATTGCTTCGTGCCATCTTTGGAGAAAAAGCAAGAGAAGTAAGAGATACTTCTTTAAGAGTACCACACGGGGAAGCAGGAACCATTGTTGATGTAAAAATCTTTACCAGAGACAATTCAGACGAATTAGGACCTGGTGTAAACCAAATTATTCGATGTTACATAGCAACCAAAAGAAAAATATCTGTCGGAGACAAAATGGCTGGACGACATGGTAATAAAGGTGTTATTTCAAGAGTATTACCAGAAGAAGATATGCCATTTATGCCAGATGGAACACCAATTGATATTCTATTAAATCCACTTGGTGTACCTTCTCGTATGAACTTAGGGCAAGTATTGGAAGTGCACTTGGGAGGAGCAGCCAAAGCATTAGGTTGGAAAATTGCAACACCAGTATTTGATGGAGCAACCCAAGACGACGTAGAAAATTTATTAGAAGAAGCAGGTATGAGTAAAGATGGAAAAACCATTCTTTATGACGGAAGAACTGGAGATCCATTTGATAAGCCAATTACAGTTGGTGTTATGTACATGTTAAAACTTCACCACTTAGTAGACGATAAAATCCATGCTCGTTCAACAGGACCATACTCATTGGTAACACAACAACCTTTAGGAGGAAAAGCACAATTTGGTGGACAACGTTTTGGAGAAATGGAAGTTTGGGCATTAGAAGCTTATGGAGCATCTTACACTTTACAAGAAATGTTAACCGTTAAATCAGATGATATTGTAGGAAGAGTTAAAACTTATGAAGCAATTGTAAAAGGAGAGAATGTGCCAGAACCAGGCGTTCCAGAAAGCTTTAAGGTTTTAGTTAAAGAATTACAATCGTTAGGATTAGATGTTCGTTTATATTCAGAGGATAATCAAGAACTTGAATTAAAGGAAAATATTGATGAAGGAATCGAATACGATCCAGAAAAAGAAAAGAAACTATTGTCTGAAGACGAAATTGTTGAAGATGGAGACTTAGAAGATGGTTATGGAGAAGAGGCAGAAGAAGATATGCTTCTAGAAGAAACAGATACATTAGATGAGGAAAGTGATGAGTTATTTGCAGGGATAGAAGATGATGATGACGAATTACTTTTTGATCAGGATTTAGCAGATGATAATATTGACAATGATGAAGATATAATTGAATCATAAGAATTAAAAAATTAATTGAATAATTTTCAAAAAGACAAGAAGCGACCAGAAGGAATTGCAAGAGCAGGGGATAGACTTCAACATCTATTTTGAAATGCAATCAAACAAAGAGATTGTAACCTATAATAAACATTGGAAATGTGTCCTTAAAGCGAAAGAAAAGTTTAAAAGGACCATTTCCCAATGAACATGGGAGGAAAAAGAGTGGACGAATTAGATATTTTTGACAAATTAAAAATAGGAGTGGCATCAGATGAAAAAGTAAGAGAATGGTCAAAAGGTGAAGTAAAAAAACCCGAAACCATAAATTATAGAACTTTAAAGCCAGAAAAAGATGGTTTGTTCTGTGAAAGAATCTTTGGACCAACAAAAGATTGGGAATGTCACTGTGGAAAGTATAAAAGAGTAAGATACAAAGGAATTGTGTGTGACCGTTGTGGTGTTGAAGTAACAAAAGCTAAGGTAAGACGTGAAAGAATGGGACATATCGAACTTGCAGCACCAGTAGCACATATTTGGTATTTTAAAGGAATTCCAAGTAGAATTGCTTTAATGTTAGATATTTCACCAAGAAACTTAGAGAAAATTATTTATTTTGCTTCTTATGTAGTGGTTGATAAGGGAACATCTAATTTAGAAAAATGTCAAGTACTAAATGAAAAAGAATATCATGAAGCAGAAGAGCAATATGGTAGAGGTTCTTTCAAAGCTAAGATGGGAGCAGAAGCATTGAAAGAATTACTAGAACAAGTAGATGTAGAAGCACTTTCAGCACAAATTAGAAAAGAATTAGAAACAGCTAGTGAACAAAAAAGAGTAAAATTAGTAAAAAGATTAGATACAGTAGAGGCATTTAGAATTTCTGGTAATCGACCAGAATGGATGATTATGCAAGTAGTACCAGTTATTCCACCAGAATTAAGACCAATGGTACAATTAGATGGTGGTAGATTTGCAACTTCCGATTTAAATGATTTATATCGAAGAGTAATCAATCGAAATAATCGATTAAAAAGATTATTAGAATTAGGAGCACCAGAAATCATTGTAAGAAATGAAAAAAGAATGCTACAAGAATCAGTTGATGCCTTAATTGATAATGGAAGAAGAGGAAGACCAGTAACAGGAGCAGGAAATAGACCATTAAAATCTTTGTCTGATATGTTAAAAGGAAAACAAGGTCGTTTCCGTCAAAACTTATTAGGAAAACGTGTTGATTACTCTGGACGTTCAGTTATCGTAGTTGGACCAGAATTACAAATTTATCAATGTGGACTTCCAAAAGAAATGGCAGTCGAGTTGTTTAAACCATTTGTTATGAGAGAATTAGTAGGAAGAGGAATTGCACAAAATATCAAAAATGCTAAAAGAATGGTAGAAAGATTAAGACCTGAAGTATGGGGGATTTTAGAAGAAGTAATCAAAGATCACCCTGTTATGCTAAACCGTGCTCCAACACTACATAGACTAGGAATTCAAAGTTTTGAACCAGTTTTGGTAGAAGGAAGAGCCATTAAACTTCACCCATTAGTATGTGAAGCGTTTAATGCGGACTTCGACGGTGACCAAATGGCTGTGCATTTACCATTATCACCAGAAGCACAAGCAGAATCAAGATATTTAATGTTATCAACCAATAACTTATTAAAGCCACAAGATGGTAGACCAGTTGCAGTTCCTAGACTAGACATGATTTTAGGAGCTTATTACCTAACCATGGTATTAGATGGCGAAAAAGGTGAAGGAAAATACTTCAAAGATCCAGAAGAAGCGATTATGGCTTATGAAAATCATGATGTAGGAATTCATGCAAAAATATATGTAAGAATTGAAAAAGAAGTAAATGGAGAAATAAAAACCAATAAAATTGAAACCAGTGTAGGTAGAATCATTTTTAACAAGGGAATTCCACAAGATTTAGGTTTTATTGATCGAAAGAAAGATCCATTCCAATATGAAATTGATTTTCCTGTTATGAAAAAATCAATGGGAAATATTATTGAAAGAGTGATTCGAACACATGGATTATCAGAATCAGCAGAAGTAATTGATTATATCAAAGCACTAGGATTCAAATATTCAACCTTAGCAGGAATTACTTTCTCTATGGACGATGTACAAGTGCCAGCAGTTAAAAAAGACATCTTACAAGAATCTGATAAAAAAGTAGAAACCATTCGAAAACAATATGCAAGAGGTTTAATCACAGATGAGGAAAGATACAATGCCGTTATTAATGTGTGGGAAGATACAACCAAACAAGTAAGTTCAGCAATGGAAGACAACTTTGACGAATTAAACCCAATTTATATGATGGTTAAGTCTGGAGCCCGTGGTAATATGAACCAATTAAGACAAATTGCAGGTATTCGTGGACTTATGGCTAGTACAACTGGTAAGGCAGTTGAAATTCCAATTAAATCATCTTTTGCAGAAGGATTAGACGCTTTGGAATACTTTATTTCAGCACACGGTGCTCGTAAAGGTCTTTCTGATACGGCGCTTAGAACAGCTGACTCCCGGATACTTAACAAGAAGATTAGTAGATGTTTCACAAGATATTATTGTAAGAGAACATGATTGTGGAACAGAAGATGGAATGTTCATTTATGATATCAAAGATGGAAATCAAATTATTGAAAAAATGCAAGAAAGATTGCTTGGAAGATTTGCCATAGAAGATGTAATACACCCAGAAACAAAGAAATTAATTGTCGACAAAGATACCATGATTACAGAAGCAATCGCAGAAGAAATCGTAAATGCTGGAATTGAAAAATTAAAAGTACGTTCTGTACTTGGTTGTCGTTCAAAACATGGTGTATGTCAAAAATGTTATGGTATGGGATTAGCAAGACGTGACTTAGTATCCATTGGGGAAGCAATCGGTATTATTGCTGCTCAATCCATTGGTGAACCTGGTACACAGCTTACTATGAGAACCATTCACTCTGGTGGTGTAGCAGGTGTAGCCGACATTACACAAGGTCTTCCAAGGGTTGAGGAATTGTTTGAAGCTAGAAAGCCAAAAGGATTAGCAATTATTACTGAAATTGATGGTAAAGTAAAAATTAAAGAAACGAAGAAGAAAAAAGAAGTTGTTGTAACTTCAAGTGATGATGCAAGAACTTATACCATTCCATTTGGATCAAAAATGAAAGTAAGAGATGGTGATTTGGTAGAAGCAGGAGAAGCACTAATTGAAGGTTCTATCAACCCAAGTGAAATTCTAGAAATCAAAGGTCCAGAAGGAGTATATGAATACCTAATTTCAGAAGTACAAAAAGTATATCGTAACCAAGGTGTTGATATCAATGATAAGCACATTGAAGTAATTGGTAGACAAATGTTGAAAAAAGTAAGAGTAGAAGACAATGCTGATACTGACATGTTCCCAGGTTCTTTGATTGATATGTATGAATTTGAAGATAAAAATAAAGAAACAATAGCAGAAGGAAAACGTCCAGCAACTGGTAAGAGAGTATTGCTTGGTATTACCAAGGCTTCTCTTGCAACAGACAGTTTCTTATCAGCAGCTTCTTTCCAAGAAACAACAAGAGTTTTGACAGAAGCAGCAATCAAAGGAAAAACAGATGATTTAGTAGGATTGAAGGAAAATGTTATTATTGGTAAACTAATTCCAGCTGGTACGGGTATGCAAAAATACCAAAATATTCATATTAGTACAGAAGAAGAACCAGAAGAAGAAATAGAAACAGAAGTAAACATGATGGAAGAATAAATATTATGTTTTAATACGTAAATCTATGAATGATGTAGATTTTAAAGTAATTACCTAGAAAAATTATATCGATTTATAATTTTTCTAGGTAATTACTATTTTTGTATTTTCTTGAAAAAACGCTTGGGAATTAAGTAAATAAAATGTAAATCTAAAATATTTTAATTATTAAGATTTCTAATTTCTTCTTTGGTTAATCCTGTTATTTCTGAAATAAGTTCGATTGACATATTTTTCTTTAACATTGTTTTTGCAATTTCTTTTTTCTCTTCGACCTTTCCTTCTGTTTTACCATCATTTCTAGTCCAGTCCATATAGCTATTCCAGTCAGATTCCCATTTGTCTCTGAGTTCAGCAAGTCTTCGTACTTCTTCTTCTCCTGTTAAATATTCTAATTCTACCTTGGCA
>JAAVZN010000042.1 GCA_022791675.1 Clostridia bacterium
AAATATAACCATCTAGTTTATTTTCATTCTTATCCTTTTTTAATTGCATAAATATGTCATTGCCTAAGTGAAACATTACTTTTAATTTTCGATTTGCTTTTTCTATTTTTTCTTCCAATCCCTCTTCCTCCTTTTTTAATAGTTCTAATGTTGTCTTTACTTGTGTTGCCAAATAAGATTGATATCCATTTCTATTTTCTTTTTGTAGTTCTTCTCTTAAACGTCTATTAATAATAAATTCTATCTCTCTATTTTTTAAGATCGCATCTACTATTTCTAATTTATATTGATAGTCTGATATTGTATTTAGTTTAATTTTTGCATAATCTTTAAAGAATTTTGCTACATATCTTTTAATATTAAAATATTCCATTCTACTAAAAGCTAAATATTCTGCCTCAAATTCAATAACCAATATGTTTTGTAGTTGCCATTCGCTTATTTTTTTGTCTTGCTCGACAATATTTAAGATTAATTCACTATATGGATTATTCATATTTTTATCAATTTTTCTTCCCATACCAAAATTGTCATTATATTTTTTTAGTTCTTCTACATCTGTATCATAATTTACAAAACTTAATAATTCTTTTTCTCGGTATTGTCCATTTTCTTTTATTGTTTTAGTAATGCTTGTAATTCCAGCTGGAATGCAAAATAAAATTAATTTGCAAATATCACATATCGGAAATTCTGCTTTTTGATTCCAAAAAAAGTTCTTCATATTATCACTACTAATGGCTAATGGTACAAAGTTACTTTCTGAATAGCTATTGGTTAATGTATTTGAATTTTCACACATATAACAACTAGAAAATACCTTTTCTTCAATATATTTTTGAATTTCTTCTATCTCTTTTCCTTTTTCTATGTATTTCTTTTGGATATTTCGATAAATAGCTTCTACTTCTTTGGTTAATTGGTTGCTGTGTAGTTTTTCTTCTATTTCCACTTTTATTGTCTCGATTTGTTTTTTGTCTTCTAATATGTCTCGTAGATAATCGGTTTCTATGATGTTGCTGATATAATCTTTGTACATTACTTCTTGTTGTTCTTCATAAGATAGTGACGTTTTTACTACATTAAAAAAACTTGGTTGTCCAAAATAAGTCTTACTTAATATACTCTTAAATAAATTCATGGTTAATCGTTTATTAATCTGATCCTCGTTTAGCAATTCTTTAAAATTTTTTTCTATTCCCTCTAGTTTTTCGAAATCTTCTTTTTGTTTAATCGTGTCAATGATTTCATAGTTTTGTAGCATTTTTTCATAAACTATTTCATCTATTTTTTTGATTTTGTCCATTTGTGTTTTTAATATTTGTTTACTGTACTTTTTTTCTGTTTTTATTTTTTCTTGTATCTTTTTATTTTCTATTTTATCTGTTGTCTCTATTTCTATATTGTTTTTTATTTTTTGAAATGATTTTTCTATTCTTTCTTCTGTTTTTTTGGCTACATTATATCTTTCGAAAAAATACTTAAAATAATAATTAGCAAAATTTTTTAGTTTTTCTGTTTCGAATTCTATATAATTTTCTTTTATTGTGGCAAATTCGTCTTGGTTTGCTTCTAGTATTCTTAAGAAGCCTACAAGACCTGCATTATAAAACCAGTCACTCAAGTATATCCTTGTTTTCACTAATTTTACACCTCCTTTACACAATTTGGAACATACCAAATCCACTACTACGTTTACTTCCTATTCCTGCTTGATATAAGTATTTTAATAACTCTTTATTCCCTGATAGTTTAAAAATTCCTAATGTTCCTTCTATTTTTTTCTCATAGAATTTCGTAATTACTTTTTTCCCTTTTATTGTTTCTATTTTAAAGTCATCTACATATTCCGTTGGAATATTGGTTATTTTCAGCTGTTCTTTTAGATTAATTTTTAGCGTTTCTAAAAATTCCTTGTGCTCATAAGAATAGTAAAAATCTTTTTGATTTTCTCTATTTCTTGCTATCAATGGTGACATGAATTTGATGGTAATTTCGTCTTCTTTAATTTCTTTTTCTAATAACATACTAATGTTTTCTAATGTCATTGAATTCTTGTCAATTGAGAATTTCTTGTGCTTTTGATGATTAAATGAGTTATATAGCACAACTGCTATTTCTAGATCTGCTATTGCTATATTTAGTTCTACTTTTTTGCTTTCTACTATAATTTCTTCTTTTGTAAATTGTGCATCTTTTAAAAACACCGCAAAAGTATAAGGTTTGATTATATTATCTTTTTCGTTATATAGTCTCTTGTAATATTCTTCGTTGTAGTCGCTTAAAGATAATTTAATAAAACTCATTATATTTTTGCGGTATTGGATTGGAAAGTGTTCATTTTCCAAGTTAAATATTAATTTGAATCGCATTTTTTCACCTCCTTTAGGCTATTTTTTTCTAGTTTTACCTATATTAAAATTGACAAATATATTATTTTATTATATCTTTAGATAAAGGATTTTATTTCCTTATGGGGCTCGTTTTCACGGGCGATGGAGATTGAGAAATCAATCTCTATTTTTCGTTTTTTCCTTTACTTTATTTTCATAGGAAAGTACTTTGCTCATATATTGTACAACAATTTTTATTTTTTGTTTGTCGTTTTTTGTCGAAGTCAAAAGTTTTTTTTACAAAAAAACATCTTATATTAGAATTTTGTCTAATATTAAGATGTTCTTGTTCAAATTCACCACATATCATTTATAAAATCTGTCTAATGTGATTCATTCTATAGCCTTGTTTTTGAATTAACACTTCTATCACATCAACTCTAATTGCAACATTTTCTAAATGTTTTCTAATCATAAAATATTCTATTGTATGCTTGATATGTCTTAATTTCTTTGCTGTTACAGCCTCAGCAGGATTTCCATATCGCAAAGAAGTACGTGTTTTTACTTCAATAAAAGCTAATTCCTTTTTGTCTAAATCTTTAGCAATAATATCAATTTCCCCTAGATGACACCAAAAATTTTTGTCTATAATTTGATAATGATTTTTTTCTAAATATTGACATGCTAAATTTTCTCCCCATTTTCCTATCTCTTGTCTAAAATGCATTGATAACCTCCTGCTACTTTTTCAATATACCCTTCTATTTCTAACATTAACAAAATATGATTTATTTCCGCCATGTCTTGTTTCGATTGTTCATAAATTTCATGAAAAGAAATGGGGATTTCATTTATATATTGATAAACTTTATCATACCTTGGATTGCTACAAATCTTTTTATTTTTCTTTGAGCTTATCCTTTGTTTTGCTGGAAATTTCTTATATTGTAAAAATGAAAATTCTTTTAGGATATCCTCTGTTGTTGTTACAATTTTAGCACCATTTTGAATCAATCGATTTGTTCCAATTCCATGTTTATCGTTTATTTCATGAGGCAAAGCAAATACTTTTTTTCCTTGTTGCTTTGCTAGTTTCGCTGTAACACTAGTTCCACTTCTGTATCCCGCCTCAATTACTAAAATTCCCAAAGCCAATCCACTCACAATTCTATTTCTTGCCAAAAAATTAGAGGATTTTGCTTTCTCTTTCGGTGGATATTCTGTTACAATTAATCCACCTTTTTTAATAATTTGTTGATAAAGTTCTATATTTTCTTTTGGAAATATATTTTCTAATCCATTTCCTAATACCGCTATCGTTTTACCATTCTCTTGCAAAGTCGTTTGGTGCGCTATGGTATCAATACCAACTGCCATACCACTTGCAATTGTTAATCCTTGTTCTACTAGTTCTTGTGTAAATTTCTTTGTTAACTTCTTTCCATTTTCTGAGCAGGCTCTTGAACCAATAATTGATATAATATTGGTTTTTAATAATTCTATATTTCCTTCGCTGTATAACTGTTTGGGTGGATTCTTTATTTTTTTTAATTGTTCTGGATATTTACTCTCCTCCATGGTTATAAGCTCCAATAAGATCACCTCTTTTCCTTTTTAACATCACTTGTTCCAATACTTTCGATCCAAACTTCTATATTGAATTGCCTCTGCTAAATGTTTTTCTTGTATTTTTTCACTTGCTTCTAAATCAGCAATGGTTCTTGCTACTTTTAAAATTCGGTTATAAGCTCTTGCACTTAAACCTAATTTATCAAACGCAATTCCTAATATTCTTTGTGAATTTTTATCTAGTTCACAAAACTTCCCGATTAATGGAGGTGTTAATTCAGAATTGGAAAAAATATGATATTTTTGATACCTTTCTAGCTGTATTTCCCTTGCAAAGTTAACTCGTTTTCTAATTTCTTGTGAAGTTTCTATTTTCTTTTTTTGTTCTAATTGGCAATACGGAATTGCATTAACTTCAATATGCATATCAATTCGATCTAAAAGTGGTCCGACTAACTCTACCAATATATTTTTTTACTTGTTCTGGTTTGCAACTACACTCCCTTTCTTTGCTACCAAAATAGCCACAAGGACAGGGATTCATACTTGCAATTAGCATGAATTTACATGGATAAGTAATGGTAGAATTGAGCCTACTAATGGTTACTTTTCTTTCTTCTAATGGAATTCTTAAAGATTCTAAAGCATTTCGATTAAATTCTGGTAATTCGTCTAAAAATAAAACGCCTAAATGTGATAAACTAATTTCTCCGTGGTTTAGGATTTTTTCCTCCCCCTATTAATGATACAGGAGTTATGGTGTGATGTGGACTTCGAAATGGTCTATTGGATATAAGAGGATTTTGAATTGATGTTAAACCTAATATACTATAAATTTTAGTAATTTCTAGTGCTTCTTCTAGTTTTAAAGTTGGTAAAATAGAAGATAATCTTTTGGCTAAAAGTGTTTTTCCTGAGCCGAGGTGGACCGTATTAAAATGCAATTGTGTCCTCCACTTGCTACTACTTCTAAGGCTCTTTTTACACTTTCTTGTCCGTTTTACTTCAGAAAAGTCAAATTCATATTCAATATTTTGATTGCAATTTCTTTCTTTTCTTTGTTCTGGTTCTATTTCTTTTTCACCATTTAAGTGATCGATCACTTCTTTTAAATTTTGGGCTGGTAAAATTTCAATTCCTTCTAAAATACTAGCTTCTTTTGCATTTTGCTTTGGCAATATAATTCTTTTCACACCAATTTTTTTAGCTTCCATACAAATTTGTAAAATCCCCTTCACTTTTTCTATGTTACCATTCAAAGATAATTCTCCTATTAATAAGGTTTCCATTAATATTTTTCCAAGCCTTAAATTTCTTATGTCTCGATTGGCAATTAGAATTCCTATTGCTATTGGCAAGTCAAACATTGACCCTTCTTTTCTGGTATTAGCTGGTGATAGGTTTACAACAATTCTTCTACTCAAAAATTCAATACCAGAATTTCTAATTGCTGTTTTTACTCTTTCTTTTGCTTCTTTTACACTGGCATCTGGTAATCCTACTATTTCAAAACGGGGTATTCCATTTTGAATGTCTACTTGTACAGACACTAAATATCCTTCTACTCCTTGCAAAGCCATACTTTTTGTAATTGCTAACATGATTTCCTTTCTACTTATATGGTTTAAATATTTGTGATTTTAAATGATATAAGATTTTTTGATTTTAAAAAATTGAATAAAATTTTTGAATTTTAAGTGATTTCTATTATAATCCCATTCCCATTTTTTGTCAATCTTTTTTGCCTATTTATTTTTTCAAGATCTGTATAAGTGTCAATGATGTGAAACAAAAATATATAAAAATTAATATATATAATTAAGCTACACAATTGATCATTCCAAATACTTCCAGTTCAGCTCGTTTTTCTTTTGGTGTTAAGTATCTTAATACTGCCATTGGTAT
>JAAVZN010000043.1 GCA_022791675.1 Clostridia bacterium
AGATGAAGAATTTGCAAGAAGACAACAAGGAAATAAAGGACGAAATGAAGAATTTGCAAGAAGACAACAAGGAAATAAAGGACGAAATGAAGAATTTGCAAGAAGACAACAAAGAAATAAAAAGCGAAATGAGAAAAATGCAAGAAGAAATTCATATTGTGAAAGATGTCAATTTACCACATATACTACAAAATCAAACTGAGCTAAAAGCAGAAGTAAAAGAAATAGGAAAAAAATTAGACAAAACGAATCAGATTCTAGAAGAATACATAAAGAAACATGAAGTAGAGCACAAGAAAATAGAATATGAAATTGCAAACTTAAAATGGAAAATTGCCAATTAGGAAGACATTAAAAACATAGACAAATGATAATATAACGAATCTATATTAACAGGAGATAGATTGAAAAAAATAAAAAATAAATCAGATAGATATTGCAAAAAAATAAACTTAAGGTTATACTATAATAAGAAAAAAACAAATGAAAAATTAGAAAGGAACATTGAATATGGAAGAACTAGACTTAAAAGAAATATTTAATATATTTTGGAGTAAAAAAATACAAATTGTAATCATTGTTTTACTATTCATCATAGGAGGAATTGTGTATACCTCAGAATTTACAACACCAATGTATAGTTCATCAACCACATTAGTATTAGCATCTTCAGAAGATACAGAAAAAAATGTTAATACAACCATAACAGCAACTGATATTACCATTAACTCAAAATTAGTTTCGACTTATAGTGAACTAGTAAAAAGCAAGAATATATTACGAGAAGTAATTACAAATTTAAATGTTCAAATTGACGAAGATACTTTAAGAAAACATGTAAAAGTTAGTTCTGTAAAAAATACAGAATTGATAGAAATAACAGTAGAAGATGAAAATGCTTCAACTGCGACTAAAATAGCAAATGAAATAGCAAATGTTTTTACAGAAAAAGTAAAAGAAATATATAATATAAATAATGTTCAAATTGTAGATGAAGCAGAAATAGCAACCACACCGTCTAATATTAATTACATAAAAAGTGCAATTATGTTTGCAGGAATGGGAATTGTTATAGCGATTATTTATGTAATTATATCAAATATTTTAGATACAACAGTAAAAACAGCAGAAGACATAGAGAAAAACTTTAATGTACCAGTAATTGCCTCTATACCAATGATAGAGAAATTAAATAATGAAAGGAAATACAAGAGATAATGAAAAAAGAAGTAGTTGCACATAAAGATCCAAAATCTCCTATTTCAGAGATTTTTAGAACACTTAGGACAAATATACAGTTTATTAATACGAATAAAAAAACAAAAACATTATTAGTAACTTCAACACTTCCAGGAGAAGGAAAAAGTTGGATTGCATCTAACTTAGCTGTTACTTTTGCACAAACAGGAAAAAAGGTAGCATTAGTTGATGCTGATATGAGAAAAGGAAGACAATATAATATATTTGATATACCACCAACACCAGGATTATCGAATTATTTATCACAAATAGGTGTTACAAAAAAAGAAAATATAGCAGAAGAAATTATTGATTGTATCCGAAAAACAGAAGTACAAAATTTATATTTAATGCCAGCAGGGAGTATACCACCAAATCCTTCTGAATTACTAGTTTCACCTAAAATGATAAAATTACTAGACAAATTGAAACAAGCATTTGACATTGTTATTATCGATGGAACACCATGTGAATTGGTAACAGATGCAGTTATTTTATCAAGAATTGTAGATTCTACTATTATCGTAACAGCTCATAAGGTAACCAAAAAAGATGCTTTAGAAAGAGTAATAAAAAATATACAAAATGTTGGAGGAAATCTGACAGGAGTAGTCGTTAACAAAATGCCAATTTCTGGTAAAAAATACGAAAAGAAATATTATTATTATGGAGAAAGTTCAAGAATTACTACAAGCCATATAGAAACCATAAAACAAAATGCAGTAAAATCAGGAAATACAAAGATAGAAAAAATAAAAGAAACAAAGCAATCCAAAGTACCAATGGAAAAAGCAACAAAAGCAAAAAAAGTATTAGAAACCAAAACAAAAGAAACTCCAAAAAATAAAACAGAAGATATTTTAAAACAAATGAATCAATATTTAGAAAAAGAAAATGCTAAAAAGGAAAAAGGAGAATAAAATGATTGACTTTCATGCTCATATATTACCAAACATAGATGATGGTGCAAGAGATATTGATGAAACAATCTACTTGGTAGAAGAAGCCAGAAAAGTAGGATTTGAAGCAATCATTTCAACCTCTCATTATATGGAAGGATATTATGAAACAAACACACCAGAAAGAGAAATGTGGATCCATGTAATTTATCAAAAATTGCAAGAAGAAAATGCTAAGATGAAACTATACCTAGGAAATGAAATCTATTTATCAGAAAATATTATGCAATTATTAGAAGAACAGAAGGCATCAACAATAAATGATACAAGTTATGTGCTTTTTGAGATGCCATTAAACATAGAACCAATGAATCTATATAATGTGGTATATGAAATGATGCAAAACAAATTAGTTCCTATTCTGGCACACCCAGAAAGATATTCCTTTATACAAGAAGAACCAGAAATTGTGAATGAATTAATTGAAAAAGGTGTGCTGATGCAATCAAACTATGCAAGTATCATAGGTTACTATGGAAAAGGGGCACAAATTATTGTTAAAAAATTACTACGAAATAACATGGTACACTTTTTAGGAAGTGATGTCCATAGAGCCAATACCATTTATCCAAGAATTCCACAAATATTAGAGAAGATCAAAGAAATTGTCGGAAAACAAAAATTAGAAGAATTAACAACAACGAATCCTAAATTAGCATTGAAAAATCAAAGAATAGAAATAGAAGAAGTGAATAAAATTGAATTAACCTTAAAAGAAAAAATTATGATGAAGATGAGTAGAGGGAACTAGAGAAGGGAAGTAGAACAATGAGAAAATATTTTGGAACAGATGGAATCAGAAGAATTGCCAATACAGAATTAACACCAGAGTTAGTATATAAAGTAGCAAAAGCAGGAGCTTATGTATTATCAAAGCATACCGATCATACACCAACAATTTTAATTGGAAGAGATACACGTAGATCAGGAACTTTAATTGAAAGTGCAATGGTTGCAGGATTTTTAAGTTATGGAGCCAATGTAAAATTATTGGGTGTAATTCCAACACCAGCAGTAGCTTATTTAACAAGAAAATTGAATGCCGATGCGAGTGTTGTTATATCTGCATCACACAATACATTTGAATTTAATGGGATAAAATATTTTAGTAATAAGGGAATGAAGATACCAGATACTTTAGAAGAAGAAATTGAAGAAATGATGGATTCTGGAAAATTAGAAGAGATGACAGCAGTAAATGATAAAATTGGAATTTCAGAATATAGTTTTGAATTAATCAATGAATATATTTATTTTTTTCGCAAACATTTTGATGAAATAATAGAACAAAATATTACCAAAGATTTTATAGTAGGTATTGATACAGCAAATGGAGCAACATCAGTTGTGGCTGAAAAAGTTTTTCAAGCATTAGGAATTCCCTATAAAATTATAAATAATGAACCAGATGGAATAAATATCAATGAAAATTGTGGTTCGACTCATTTGGAAGGACTTAAAAAATTT
This sequence comes from Clostridia bacterium, assembly GCA_022791675.1. Taxonomy (GTDB): domain Bacteria; phylum Bacillota; class Clostridia; order TANB77; family CAG-508; genus CAG-269. Next base: position 3,666 of record JAAVZN010000043.1, read on the forward strand.
GTATTAGAACACAAATTAAGTTTAGGAATTGCTTATGATGGTGATGGTGATAGATGTTTAGCAATTGACGAAAAAGGAAACGAAATAGATGGAGATAAATTATTAGCTATTATTTCAAACAATTTAAGAGAAGAAAAAAAATTAAAACAAGATACAATTGTTGCTACTGTTATGAGTAATTTGGGATTGAATAAATATGCAAAAGAAAATGGACTAGAATTAATACAAACAAAAGTTGGAGATCGTTATGTGTTAGAACAAATGTTAAAACAAGGATTTAACTTAGGGGGAGAACAATCTGGTCATATAATTTTATTGGATTATAATCCAACTGGAGATGGTATATTAACTTCTTTAATGTTAATAAAAGCTATGTTGGAAAGTAAGAAAAAAGCTTCTGAATTAGGAAATTTGGTAAAGCTATATCCGCAAGTTTTGATCAATGCTAAAGTAAGTAGCGATAAAAAATATGATTACGAAAAAAATGCTAAAATAAAAGAAGCAATCGAACAATTAGAAAAAGAATTTGATGGCAATGGAAGAGTTTTGATTCGACCATCTGGTACAGAACCATTAGTAAGAGTTATGATTGAAGGAGAAGACCAAAACGATATTACCAAAAAAGCAAAAGAAATGGCAAAAATAATTGAGGAGACATTGAAATAAGTGTAATTAAAACGTAATAAAAGTGCAATAAAAAAGTAATAAAAAAAGATTGATTAAAAATAAAAATAATGATAATATAATAATAGATAAACAAAAGAAGATGGAGGGTTAAAGATGTTTATTTTTGATATATCAAATCCACTAACCTTGATATTGATGTTAGCAGCAACTGTACTATTAATATTTCTTGCACAAGAAATTAAGAAAAGTTATATAGGAGCAATTTTATTGTTTGCTTATTTAGTAATTTTGATTATACATGTAGCACAGATTGCAACTTTATCAGAAGAATTTAGATATATGTTAACAACGTTATCTAGATGTATAGCAATTGACTTTGTATTTGTTTTAATTACTTTTTTTGCTTATTTATGGGTAGATGATATTGAGGCAAAAGCAGAAGGTAAAAAAAGTATTGATAATAGCTTGGATTGGTTTTGGAGGAAAGTATAAGTTTTTTATAAACAGTTGGATCATAATACGAAAGTATTATGGTCTTTTCTTTTTATATTCTTGTCATAAAATTGAAGTAAGTGAATATACATATATATAGTAAAATTTTGGACAAGGAGAAAAATATGTTTAATGTTACGATCCTAAAAATGAAGGATTTAAAAAAGTATATGCTTGGAATATTGACAACAGTAGTGATAATTTTAGTGATAACCACATATTTTCCTAAGATTACGAAAGAAGATAAAGTCATACCTAAAATGGTGTTTCAAAACAGTATGTTAAGCTGTTTTGAACAAGCAGTACCAACAATGGGAAGGATAAATGAGGAATATAGAAAAATGGCAAGTGAAGAAGAGGAAATAACAGAAGATAAATTTTTACAAGGAATTTTGAAAACACAAATTAGTTCAATAAAAGGAATAGAAGAGATAGAAAAAAAAGAAAATATGGCAAAACAACAAGAAGAGGAACAAAATACACAAGTGCAAGAAGAAGAGAAAATAGAAGTTGCCCAAACGGGTTTGCCTACTCAAGTGATTACCAATAATCCATTAAAGGAAAATTACAATGCTGAATATGGTAAAGTAAAAATTAAAAATGAAACAGAATATGCTTTGACAGCTGAAATGATGCAACCAGACATTAGTATGGAAAACAAAAACATTGTGATATTTCATACACACAGTTGTGAAAGCTATACATCAAGCGATATGTATCCTTATACGCCAACTGGAAATTTTAGAACAACGGATTTGAATTTTACTGTTACTAGAGTAGGAACAGAGTTGGAGAATCAATTAAAACAGTTTAACTATCAGGTTATCCATAATACTTCCTATCATGATTATCCAGCTTACAATGGATCGTATACACGTTCACTAGCAACAGTAGAAAATACATTAAAAACGACGCCATCTGATATTGTAATTGATTTGCATCGAGATGCAATTGGTAGTAGAAGTGATTATGCTCCAACGGTAAAAATAGGAGAGAATGACGTTGCAGCACAAATTATGTTTGTTATTGGAACGAACAATGGAGGTTTATGGCACCCCAATTGGAATCAAAATTTGAAGTTTGCTATTAAAATTCAGGAAAAAGCAGAAGAAATGTATCCTCGGATTGTGCAAACCAATTACTTTAACGAAATCAAGATATAATCAACATACTGCTAAATATGCTAATATCATTGAGGTTGGAGCAACAGGAAATACATTGGAACAATGTTTAACAAGTATGAAATACCTAGCAAAAGTTATGGAAGAGGTTATTTCTCATTAAAGGAAAAAGTGCTGACAAAATATAAATGTTGGTACTTTTTTTAGTATAAAGAGATTGACGTAAAAAGTTGAATTAGATAAAATAATTTTGAAAATTTAGAAAGAAAAGAGGAAAACAAATGAGAAAAATAAATAGCAAAGGTATTACATTAGTTGCTTTAGTAGTTACAATAGTTGTTTTGATTATATTGGCAGGAGTAACAATTGCTAGTTTAACAGGAGAAAAAGGAATCATCAAAGAAGCAAGAACAGCCAAAGAACTAGCAGAAAAAGCTTCTTTGGAAGAACAAGTAGATTTAGCGATTATTAAAGCAGAACAAAAGCACAGAAATCCAGGAATGAATGATGTAATTGAAGAACTAAAAAATAGTAAAGTGATTAGTAAAAATGAGCAAGTGAATCAAGAAACAGGAAGTATTATAACAGATTTAGGATATGAAATTACAGGAAAATTAGATGATTATATTGGTAAAGTTTCAACAGGAGACAATGAAGGAAATACCAGTGGAGGAAATGGAACAACAGGAGGAAATACTACAGGAAATAATACATCAGGAGGAGGAACAACAAATCCACCAGCACCAACTTTGCCAAGTACAGAGGATACAAAACCATTTTTACCAGAAGGCTGTGAATTAGTTGAAGGTACTAATTTAGATAATGGGCTAGTTATAAAAGATGAAGAAGGGAACGAATGGGTATGGATAGAAGTACCAAAATCAATTTATCCAGTTGATGCTACAAGTTCAGATACAACCGCCATAGAAAATGCTATGAAAACTTATAGTGAGGAATACAACGTTAGAACGTATCCAAGAGACACTAGAGAAGATACACCTGCTGTAGGAATTAATGATACAATCAAAAATTATTGGGATTTAAAAAGAGCAATGCTAAGTAATGTGTTTGAAAATGGAGGCTTCTATATAGGTAGATATATGACTGGAACAGCTACTGCAAGATATTCAAGCACTTCTGCTTTAGAAAACATTTCAGTAGTTAAAAAGAATGTTTATCCATACAACTTTGTTTCTCTTGCACAAGCACAAGAAGCATCAGAAATGTTACATATAGGAAATAAAACAGGGAGTTTAATGTTTGATATACAATACAGATTATTGTTAAAATTTATAGATAATAAAAAAGGAAAAACATCTTCTGAATTATCTGCAAGTGCAAAAGATTGGGCTAATTGTAAAGATTCAGAATTTGAAATAAATGAAGGGAAATATACCACTACACCAACTGTTTCAGGTTCATGGGACGCAAAATTTCCATTTAAGAAATCTGCAAATTCGGCAGTCTTATTAACAACAGGAAGTAGAGAATCGGTTTTAAATATATACGATCTTGCAGGGAATGTGTATAGTTATACTTTAGGAAGATATGGAGCTCATGCTACAGCATCAGCTACTCAATATAGTGGACATTATCGTATTTACTTTGGAGGTGCATATGATGCAAATGGCAAAGCTTTAAGTAAGGTTACGGCAGGAACATTAAGTGGTGCCAATACTGGTTTCAGAACATCTGTCTGGTAAAAATGAAATTTTATATACAATAAAAATAAGTAGAGAATAGATTTTTCTTGTGAATTTTTGAAATCCATCTGAAATAATTTACATAAAGTATTGAAAAAAATCCCCAAATAAGGTATAATTAGGAATAGGGGGTAAAAATATGGGAAAAAATGAAAATATTGAAATAACAAGAATATTAGATATTATGAAAAGCAAAAAACTAGTAATCCTACTTATTTTAATCATTTTTACGATATTAGGATATTTGTATTCTTATCATTATGTAGTACCAAAATACAAAGCAACCTCAACTTTACTATTAATACCAAATAGTACAACACAAGAAAAAGTAATCATGACATCTGACTTAACAGTCAATGCAGATTTAACAGTAAACTCTGGATTAATAGAAACATACCGTAGTATAGGGGAAAATTCAAAAGTAATTAAGCAAGTGATTCAAAATTTAGGATTACCAATAACGGAACAAGAATTACGAAAAGAAATGAAAATTAGTGTTATAAAAGATACTTATATCATACAAGTAGCAGTAACCAATACCGATCCACAAAAAGCAATGGAAATCGCCAAAGAATTTGATGAAGTATTTTTGCAAGAAATAAAAGACATCTATCATCTAAACAACATTGGAATTATAGATGAAGCACAATTGCCAGAAGAACCAAATAACATCAATCATGGAAAAGATATGTTATTGTTTTTTGCAATAGGAATGGGAGTAGCTATCATCACTCTAATCATCTTCTATTTTTTTGATAATACCATCAAAACAGAAGAAGAGATTGAAAAATACGTTCATCTAAAATCATTGGGGAATATTCCAATCAGTCAAGACAAGACACAAGAAATTGTCAATAGAGATAATGCAAAATCTTATGTGACAGAATGTATTAATACCATAAGAACTAATATTTTGTATATGAATGCAACGAAAAATGCAAAAACAATATTAATTACAAGTTGTACACCAAGAGAAGGAAAAAGTTGGGTTTCTGCTAACATAGCAACAGCTTTTGCCGAAACAAATCAAAAGGTTTTATTAATAGATGCTGATATGAGAAAAGGAAGAGCCCATAAAATTTTTGAAGTGGATCATCAAGAAGGTCTTTCTAATTATTTATATGCCATAACAGGAGAGAAAAAGAAAGATATTATGTTAGGAAAAGAATATATTAAAGAAACCAAAATACCAAATTTACATATCTTAACCAATGGAACCATACCACCAAATCCATCTGAATTATTGGAATCAGAAAAGATGAAAAAATTATTAGAACAATTAAAAAATATGTATGATATTATTATTATTGATGCACCACCATGTAAATTAGTAACCGATAGTATTATTTTATCAACCATAGTAGATTCTACTGTGTTGGTAGCAAATGCAGAAAATACAAAAATGAATGATTTTATTGAAGTAAAAAAATCAATTCAAATGGTAGATGGAGAAATCATTGGGGCTATTTTAAATAAAAAGAAAGTAGCAGGAAAAACTTATCGTAAAGGTTATTATTATGGGCAGATTGAAACAAAAGAATTAAAACAAGTAAGACAAAAGGAAATAATAGCAGTAGAAGAGGTGATAAAACAATCGATTGCAAAATTAGAAGAAGAGGAAGAAACCATTATAATCGATGAGATGCTAACAAAAGAAGTACAAGAAGAAAAACCAATACAAGTAGTGGAAAAAGATGAGAATACGTATCGTAAAATTAAAAAAATATTAAAAAATCAACAAAAAGACAGTGAAGAAGCATTGGAATTTTTGGTAAATGAAAGAATAACAGAAATGCAAAAAGAAACGCAAGAATTATTGAAACAGGAAATTACCAAAATCGATGTTACCGATCAAATCCTTCAAATCAATGAGATTCTTTCTAATTTAAAAGATAGCTATGTGGAATTAACGAGCAAAGTGAATGAAAAAGAAAGGGAAGAAGAACCAATCGTGATTCCAGAGAAAGGAAAAAATGTTATTGATTTTAAAGCATTTATGAAAAAATCAAAAAATAAAAAAGTATATTCGATTGAAGAAGATATCTCTTATCAAGATTTGGAAGAAACAGCAATATATGTTGTGCCACTTGAATCAAAAGTAGAAAAATATCATCATGCAATGTAGTAAAAAAATAAAAAGAAAACTTGAAATTTCTCCTGAAATTCTATATAATGAGCATAGAAAAAAGAAAGGAGAAATTTTTTTATGGCAGAAATAAAATTAAATTTAGAAAATACAAAAATAACACAAAAAAGTATCTTAGAGTACAAAGAACAAATAGAAAAGATACACAATGATTTGCAAGAAAAAGCAAACAACGAAAAAGAATATGTAGGTTGGTTAGAATTACCAACAAACTATGATAAAAAAGAATTTGCTAGAATTAAAAAAGTAGCCAAGAAGATTAAAAAAGAATCTGATATTTTGGTTGTAATTGGAATAGGAGGATCTTATTTAGGAGCAAGAGCCGTAATTGAAAGTTTAACTAGTTCATTTTATAATATGCTTCCAGATCAGCAAAGAAAATATCCTCAAATACTATATGTAGGAAATAATTTGAGTCCTAATTATATCAATGAATTAATTGAATACATTGGAAACAAAGACTTTTCTGTTAATGTCATATCAAAATCAGGAACGACAACAGAACCAGCAGTAGCCTTTCGAATTTTTAGAGAAATATTAGAAAATAAGTATGGAATTGATGAAGCAAGAAGTAGAATTTATGCAACAACAGATAAAGAAAAAGGAGCTTTAAAAACATTAGCTGATAACGAAGGATATGAACAATTTGTAGTCCCAGATAATATTGGAGGTAGATTTTCTGTTTTAACAGCAGTGGGATTACTTCCAATTGCTGTAGCTGGAATTGATATTGACCAATTAATGGAAGGAGCTAGAATTGGTCAAGAAAGATACAATGATCGTGACTTGAAATATAATGAATGTTATCAGTATGCTGTGGTTCGAAATATTTTATACAAAGAAAATAAAGATACAGAGATTTTAGTGAATTACGAACCTAAAATGCACTATTTTACAGAATGGTGGAAGCAATTGTTTGGAGAAAGTGAAGGAAAAGAACAAAAGGGCATTTTCCCAGCAGGGGTAGACTTTACAACTGATTTACATTCGATGGGACAATATATCCAAGAAGGAAAAAGAAATTTATTTGAAACGGTAATAACCATAGAAAATTCAAAATCGGATCTTACAATCAATCCAGATGATGATAACTTAGATGGATTGAATTATTTAGCAGGAAAAGGATTAGACTATGTTAATAAAAAAGCAATGGAAGGAACAGTAGAAGCTCATGTTACAGGAAATGTACCAAATATCCAAATTCATTTAGAAAGATTAGATGAAGCAAATTTAGGAGAGCTGATCTACTTTTTTGAAAAAGCATGTGCTGTATCTGGTATGATATTAGGAGTGAATCCATTTAACCAACCAGGAGTAGAAGAATATAAAAAAAATATGTTTAAATTGTTAGGAAAACCAGGCTATTAATGCATAAAAAGAAGGGAATAAAATGATTTACAAAGAAAAATTTAAAATAGGATTAAAAGATGTTTGGAAGGGAAACCAAGTAAGCAATAAAGCAATTTTAGAATATTTAGAAGACATTGCATCTTATCATTCTGATCAGGTAGGTTATGGAATTAATACTTCTGAAAAAACCAATTTATCTTGGATTCTATTAGATTGGAAGGTAAAAGTAATCCAAAGACCAGAATATGGAAAAACTTTAGAAATTCAAACTTGGTCAAGAGAAATTAAAAAATGTTATGCTTATCGTGATTTTAAAATTTATGACGAAGAGGGGAAACTTTGTGTAATTGCTACTTCTAAGTGGTTATTAATCAATCATCATACAGGAAAAATAGAAAAAGTAGAAGCAGAAATGGCGGAAAAATATCAATCAGAAATAGAAAAATCGGTATTTGAAGAAAAAGAAATAGAAAAAATAAAAGAACCAGAAAAATATATAAATAGTATAATATATCAAATAAGAAGGAATGATATAGATATCATTGGACATTTGCATAATTTGTATTATTTAGACATAGCCTATGAAACACTCCCAAAAGAAGTTTATGAGAAAAGACCGTTTAATCAAATTAGAATCATGTATAAAAAAGAAATTAAGTTAGGGGAAACCGTGATTGGAAAATATGCAAACGTAGAAAATAAACATCTGATAGGGATATATAGTCAAAATGAAAAGATATTGCATGCAATGATTGAATTAAAAGAAGATTAATCATGTAAATTTAGAAAAAAATGTTGAAATTTGTAAATGTTATGTGATATAATACAAATCGATTTTAATAAGAGAGGATCATAAAAATAAATGCCTCAGGAAAGGAAGTAAAGAAAAATGAAAAATGTTTTAAGAAAAACAAAAATTGTAGGAACCATAGGACCTGCTAGTGAAAACAAATTAAAGGAATTATTTGAAGCAGGATTGAATGTAACAAGAATTAACTATTCACATGGTAGTTGGGACGAACAAGCAGAAAAAACACAAGAAATCATTCGATTAAGAAAAGAATTAGATATTCCAATTTCATTATTATTAGATATGCAAGGACCAGAAATCAGAACAGGAATGTTAGTAACAGGAAAAAATGAAAAAATTCAATTAGAAGATGGTCAAAAATTCACATTAGTAAATGAAGATATTGTAGGAGATAAAGACAAAGTTTCTGTATCTTATAAAGAATTATATAATGACGTAAAACCAGGAAGCAAAGTATTAATTGATGATGGTGCGATCGAATTAGTGATTGACGAAATCGTTGGTAAAGATATTGTATGTACAGTAGTACATGGAAATGGTTTAGGAAGTAGAAAAACAATCAAC
>JAAVZN010000003.1 GCA_022791675.1 Clostridia bacterium
CCTTCCATCAATAGATGAACTCTTTCCACAAAATTTATTAAGAATTTCTAACTCAATTACTTTCAATCAAAACTTTTTCAAAATTAATTATATATTGTTTATATAAATTTATAATCTATCATAAAAGGAATTGTTACTGGAATGCAGATGATATAGACAGTATTCTAAAAACCTTGCAAGAAAATAATGTAAAAATAACATTTTTTATGGTAGGAGATTGGATTGAAAAATATCCAGAAGCCGTCAAGAAAATACATGAAGCAGGGCATGAAATAGCAAGTCACAGTGATACACACCCACATGTTAACAAGCTAAGTTATGAAAAAAATATAGAAGAAATCGAAAAAAGCAATGATAAGATTGAAAAAATAACAGGAAAACGAAGCAAAATATATCGACCACCTTATGGAGAATATAATGATACCGTTATTAAAGCTTCACAAGACAAAGGATATTATACCATACAATGGTCTTTAGATACACTTGATTATAGTGGTCTAACAGGAGAAGAAATGTGGAAAAGGATTGAGAACAAAATAAAAGAAGGAGATATTATTTTAAGTCATAATGGAACCAAACATACAGCTGATAGTTTAGATATGTTACTAAAAAATATCAAACAAAAAGGATTAGAAGTAGTTACCATATCAGATCTTATTTATTTTGAAAATTATACCATTAATAATAATGGAACGCAATTAAAGAAATAATTTAGTTTTATTTTTAGTATAAAATTACCAAAAAAGGAAAGAATAGTATTATAAACTATAAGTATAGGGGATTGAAAATGTCATTTATCGGCGTAATTGCAAGTAAAAAATGTTTCGAAAACATAAAAAGTAAAATTGCACAAGCAAAAAATGAAACAATAAAATTAATACCAATCAATCTAAGGAGCATAGAAAATGTAAAAAATATAAAATTTGAAACCATTATAGTAGAAGATAAATTAAAAAAATTTGAGAAACATCAACCCATATTAGAAAAAATTTTTGAGAATACACAATATCTTCTGCTTAATACGGATCAGAATCCAGAACAAAAACAAATACAAGAAATGTCAAAAACAATTAGTTATGGATTAAACCAAAAGGCAATGGTTACGGTGTCTAGCATAAGCGAAACAGATATTCTAGTTTACTGGCAAAAAAATTTAAAAGATAAAGAAGGAAATAAATTAGAAATTGAAGAAAGAAGAATAAAAAAACAAGAAAGACAGCTTCTAAGCACCTATGAAATATTAATTATTGATACCCTTTTAAAGTTATATAAAATGGAATTATAGGAAAATTTTAACTTTTTTGAAGAAAATTAACTTTTTATGTAGACAAAACCAAAAAAATGGTGTATAATAATAACTGTAAAATCAAGCGAAAAGAAAAAACACGTTGCAAAGTCAGCAAAAGAGATTTTGCAAATGATGAAGATTAAAAATAGGGAGGAAAAAGAATTGGATACGAATTATTTAGAAAACAACTATTTAACATTAGTTGGAAAGGTTACAGGAGAAAAAGAATTCAGTCATGAAATTTATGGAGAAAGATTTTATATCTTTAAATTAGGTATTCCACGTTTAAGTGGAAATCAAGACATCATACCAATTACTATATCAGAAAGATTAATTGGAGAAGATACTTTACAAGAAGGTAAAAAAATATTAGTAAAAGGTCAATTTCGATCTTACAATAGTTATGAAAATGAAAAAAATAGACTTATCCTAACCGTTTTTGCTAAAGATGTTATGGAAGTAGAAGAAAGAGAAGAGGAAGAAGAAAACGAAATGGTAAAAAAAGATACCATTACAAACGAAGTGGTATTAGTTGGTTATTTGTGTAAAAAACCAATTTATCGTCAAACACCATTTGGAAGAGAAATATCAGATATATTACTTGCAGTAAATAGAGCTTACAACAAATCTGACTATATTCCATGTATTAGTTGGGGAAGAACAGCAAGATTTTGTCAGAACTTAGAAATTGGTTCACAAGTAAAAGTAGTGGGAAGAGTCCAATCAAGAACGTATGAGAAAAAATACGAAGATGGAACGGTTCAAACAAGAGTAGCTTATGAGGTTTCTGTTGGAAGTCTAGAAGTATTAGAAGAGAAAGAAACTTTAAAAGAAGAAGTAAAAGAAAATGAAACAGAGAACCAAGAAGCGGTGTAGATTGTATAAGTTAATAAAATATAAAAAGTTTCAAAAGGCTAGTTTTTTGAAACTTTTTTTGATATAATGTAAAAGCAAAGAAAGGACGGAGAGAGAATGGAAAAAAGAAAAATGAAAGAATCCATAAAATTCACAATAATAGCTGTAATCTTAATTGCTATTTTCTGTGTTGCAATCACACCAATTACATTTCAAAATGATACGTATTATACCATAAAAGTAGGAGAGCACATTGCTAAGAGTGGAATTGATATGAAAGATCCATTTTCTTGGCATCAAAATTTAGGTTATACGTATCCTCATTGGGGATATGATTTAATTCATTACTATATTTATGATGCTTTTGGATTTACAGGAATTTATGTAACGACATGTCTGTTGTCTATTGTATTAGGTTTATCCATTTATTTTGTCAATACAAAACTAGCCAAAAATCAAGTATTTTCATTTTTTATTACCATTGGTGTAATGTATGTAATAAGAAGTTATATTGCAGCAAGAGCACAATTAGTAACTTTTATTTTATTTATTCTAACGATTTACCTAATTGAGAAATTTTTAGAAAGTAAAAAGAAACGATATGCCATGGGACTTGTAGCCATACCACTTGCTATTGCTAATTTACATGTTGCTGTATTTCCTTTTTACTTTATTTTATATTTACCTTATATTGGTGAATATTTAATCGTACTATTAGGAGAAGCGATCATTTATCGAAAACTAGAATGCTTGTTATTAAAACTAAAAATCAAACAAACTTGTAAAAAAATAGGACAAGAACAAAAATTAGAAGAATTGAAAAAGAAGCAAAAGGAATTAGAAGATAAAATTGACAAAATAAAAGTAAAAAGAACCAAAGAATTACAGAATCCATATAAAATTAAAATGAACAAAAATCCAAATGTTAAATGGCTGATTTTGGTAATGATTATTTGCTTGTTTACAGGATTATTGACACCACTTGGAACAACACCATATACGTATTTAGCCAAAACCATGCAAGGGAATACGACGCAAAATATCAATGAACACTTGCCAATGACACTAGCAGAGGATACCGATGCTATGTGTAGTATCATTGTATTTTTAGCAGTATTAATTTTTACCAAGTCAAAAATTCGATTAGCTGATTTATTCATGTTAGGAGGATTATGCTATTTAATGATTGCAACCAGAAGACAAATTACGATGTTTGCTATTGTTGGTTCGGTTATTTTAAACCGATTAATAGTAGATTTAGTAAAGATTTATGCCAAAGAAGACATACAAAAAAAATTACCACACCTAATTGGAACAAGTTTAATCATAATAGCTACACTTGCCTTAAGTTGGCATTTGGGAAAAGATACATGGAAAGCTCCATATGTAGATGAAAGTACCTATCCCACAAAAGCCTCTGACTTTATTTTAGAAAATATTGATTTAGGAACAGCTAGATTCTACAATGAATACAATTATGGAAGCTATTTATTATTTAGAGGAATCCCTGTATTTATCGATTCTAGAGCCGATTTGTATGCACCAGAATTTAGTGGGAAAGAAGAAGATATTTTCTCGGATTTTATTGATACTTCTAGTATTGGCACATTTTATGGAGATGTTTTTAACAAATATGATATAACACATGTAATTACTTATAAAAATTCAAAAGTAAATATGATTATTACAAAAACGCAAAAGTCAAACTATAAAGAATTATACCAAGATGACTATTTTGTAATTTATGAGAGAGAAGACCAACAAAATTAGAAAACGAAAGAAGGATAAAATGGAAAGTAAAAAGGGGAAAAAATTGACCAAAGAAACGATTGGATTAATTGGAATTGTAGCTATTATTATTTTAGTGGATCAAGCACTTAAAATTTGGGTACAAATAGCAGGAGAAATTACAATTATTCCAGAGTTTCTAAAGTTTCAAGTGAATCAAAATACTGGTTCTGCCTATGGAATTGGCTCTAATTCTACTTTAATGTATGTGGCAACTCATATTGTAATTTTGGGAGTTATCTTCAAATTTATAGCTACACAAAATGAGTTCGTCGATCGAAAATTAAAAGTATTTTTGAGTCTTATTTTAGCAGGAGGTATATCAAATGTACTTGAAAGAGTAGTAAGAGGATATGTGACACAGTTTATTAAGTTTCAGCAGATACCAACTTTTCCAATCTTTAATATAGCCGATCTTTTTGTATTAATGGGTTGGATAGCAGTAGCTGGTATATTTGCTTCTTTTACGGTAAAAGAATGGAGAAAAAAGAAGTAGAAAGGAAGTTAGCGTTGGAAACCTTTATTGTAAAAAGAGAAGAAGTAGGAGAGAGAATCGATCGTTTTTTAGTAGAACAAAAAAATGGGATTTCTAGAGTAGCAGTGCAAAGACTTATGGAAGACGAAAAAATTTTAGTCAATGGGAAAAAGATGAAATCGTCTTATAAAATACAAGAGAATGATACCATAACAATGGAAGAAGAAAAACCAAAAGAGATTGAATTAAAAGCACAAAAAATTCCTCTTGATATCATTTATGAAGATTGTGAAATGATTGTTGTCAACAAACCAAAAGGAATGGTAGTACACCCAGCCAATGGCAATCCAGATGGGACTTTAGTGAATGCTATTATGGCGATATGTAAAGATTCTTTATCAGGAATTGGTGGGGAAATTAGACCAGGAATTGTCCATAGAATTGATAAAGATACATCAGGAATTTTAATGGTTGCTAAAAATGATAAAGCACATATCAACTTAAGTGAGCAAATTAAAAATCATGAAGTGAAAAAAACATATCTTGCTCTTGTGAGAGGAATGGTAAAGGAAAATGAAGCAACCATTCAGATGCCAATAGGAAGAAGTACAAAAGATAGGAAAAAAATGGCAGTTACGAAAAATGGAAAAGAAGCAATTACTCATTTTAAAGTAATAAAAAGATTTCCCGATCATAATTGCACTTTGTTGGAAGTGAAAATAGAAACAGGAAGAACCCATCAAATTAGAGTTCATTTGTCTGAAATAGGTTATCCAATTATAGGAGATACTACTTATTCAAATGGAAAAAATGAGTGGAATATAAAACGGACAGTGTTTACATGCTAAAAGCTTGAGTTTTAAGCACCCTACAACAGAAAAAGAGATGTTTTTAGAGGCAGAATTACCAGAGTATTTTGCGAAACTGTTAGAACAGGAATTGGAGGGATAAGCTTTAAGAAAAGTTAAAATAAACTTGCGCTTTATCGGAATAGTGAAAGGAGGTTTTTGTGGAAGAAATAAGATTACAAAAGTTCTTAGCAGAAGCAGGAATTGCTTCAAGAAGAAAAGCAGAAGAATTGATTGTACAAGGAAAAATAAAAGTTAATCATAAACAAGTAACAGAATTAGGAACTAGAATAAATCCGAAAAAAGATAAAGTAGAATATGAAGGGAAAATAGTAAAAAGAGAAGAAGAAAAAGTTTATATTTTATTAAATAAGCCAATTGGTTATGTAACAACGGCAAAAGATCAATTTCATAGAGATTCTGTCCTAGATTTAGTGAAAGTGAAACAAAGAGTGGTACCAGTCGGAAGGCTAGATATGTATACCTCAGGGGCTTTGTTACTAACCAATGATGGGGATTTTGTATATCAAGTAACACACCCAAAACATGAAATAGAAAAAACATATACAGTTACAATAAAAGGAATAGTAGAAAAAGAAGCAGTAGAACAGCTAAAAAATGGAGTGAAAATTGAAGATTACACCACAAGACCAGCAAAAGTTAAAATATTAAAAACAGATGAGGAAAGAAATCAGTCAAGATTAGAAATTACAATTCATGAAGGAAAAAATAGACAAGTTCGCAAAATGTGTGAAGCTGTGGGACATCGTGTTTTCGCTTTGCATAGAAGCAAGATTGCGGGAATTGGAGTAAAAGACTTGCCACTAGGGAAATGGAGATATCTAGAAAGAAAAGAAATTCTAAAGTTACAAGAGAAATAAATATTTAAAAAAGCTATTTACAATTAAAAGAAATATTTATATAATAAAGACACAGACGAAAGAAAAGGGAGAAGAACAAATGAATACATTAAAATTGAAGCCAGAAGGGTGGAATGATGAAATAACACCATTGGATCAGCAATTAATTGATAACTACAAAATCAATAGTGAGATATTACAAGGACGAGTCAACAGATGTGATGAAAACTATAATTTGTATATCCAATTTGAAAATGGATTAACTGGAATTATGCCTAGGCAAGAGATTGAAGCTATTAACATAGAAGAAAATGGATTACCAAAGACAAAGTTGTGTACTGGAAAGGTGCATAAATTTGTACAATTCAAAATAAAGGAAGCCAAAGATAAGAATCATATTATTGTATCTAGAAAAGAAGTGCAACAAGAGACTTTAGACTGGATCAAAAATGACTTGCAAGAGGGACAAAAAGTAACAGGAATTGTAAAAAATATTCAACCTTATGGAGCTTTTGTCGAAATTGCAGGTGGTGTGGTAGGATTGATTCACATTGAAGATTTATCCATTGCAAGAATAAAAACACCTTATGAAAGACTTGATATTGGACAAAAAATACAAGTTGTGGTAAAATCAATAGATAGAAACACAGGAAAAGTAATTTTGTCCTATAAGGAGAGCTTTGGTTCTTGGGAGGAAAATGCTCAAAAATTCAAATCTGGTATGAAAACAAAAGGAATTGTCCGTGAAACAGAAAAGAACAAAAATGGAATTTTTATTGAATTAACTCCGAACTTAGTAGGAATGGCAGAATATAAAGAAGGACTTGAATATGGACAAATGGTTGATGTGTATGTGAAAAAAATAGATTCTTACAGAAGAAAAGTAAAATTATTGATTGTTTAAATTTTAGTAAACCATAATTTATAATAGTGGTAACTGTTGCTTAAAAAGTTAGTGACAGTAAAGGAGGAGAATAAAATGGTTGAAGATAACCAAATTAAAGCACAAGTATCACCTTTTGCAATTAGAGAAGGTGAAATCAAAACATTTGATGGGAAAGATGGCTATGTATCTATGAATCAAATTGTACATAAAATTGATATCGGTCACATTAATGAGATTCATTTTTCTATTTTAGAGCTAGTAAATGAATTTGAATTTATTACTTCAAGACAATTGTATCAAATGTTAGAAATTAAAGGAATTGATCCAAAGTCCCAAGATAAATTAAACAATAAATTGGATCAACTTGTTAAATCAAAAATTTTAACAAGATATTATTTTACTTCTGATGAAGGAAAAGGAATCTATAGAATTTATTGTTTGGAAAAAATGGGAAAATATTTACTTAATTCCAAAGAAATTGATTGTAAATGGCAACCATCAGATAATACAAAACCAGTTGCTATGATTAAGAAGAGATTGGCTGGAAATCAAACTTTGATAGCTTATTTAAGAAAGGTAAAAGCTTTTGAAGGTTATGTGGTAAAACCAGCTATTACAGCAAAGGTTACAGGAAAAATCTTTAAAGCAACAGGAGGAAGTGTTAAGCTAACTAAAAATAATAAGTCCATTCAGTTTCTTTTTGAAGTCATTAGAAGAGAAGATGACTGGCAAAAAAAAGCAGTGGATAAGGTTCGATTGTATAAAGAATTCTATGAGAATTTTGTTCCAGGAGATTCAGGATTTAGTACAATTCCTCAATTGATTTTTGTTTGTGAAGATGAAAAGAATATGGCAGAGACTTTTAGAGAAATTATAACCAATCAACTAGAGATACCACAAATTAAGTTGTATTTTACTACTGATCTAAGACAAAATAAGGAGACTTTAGAAGATACCTTGGTTGAATTTAAGTTGGTAGATGGCAAGTATAAAATGGAAAATATCGAACTAAAATTATTGGGTATGTAATTTATAATAAATAGAAATTACCAAGAGAAATAAAAATCTTTTGGTAATTTTTTTTGTAAATTTTATGTAAAACTATTTTAAAATGCCATTAAATATGCTATAATGGAAAACATAAATTGGTAGAAGTGCTTGACAGTTTATAAAAAAAGAAAAAGGAGAAGACAAAATGAAAAAAAAATCAGAAAGATTAATGAGGAAAAGAACGAAAAGAATTTTAATGAGTTTATTGAAAGTGTTTGAAGAAGAAGGTGTAGTTGAAATGATTTCTAAAGCTGAGGACAGTGAAAAGGCTTTTTATTACATTCGTTCTCGGCTTAGGGACGAGATAGAAGCATTAAAGAAAGATATGGTTCCTAGTACCTGGAATGAGGTAACACCAGAAGAAGCAAAACAAATTGTTACGATCTGCCTTATGGCAGGTGTAGATGACATTGATCTCATAGAAGATTATGAGATTTTACCACAGGCATTAGCTTGCTCAGATGGAAGGATAGAGAGAGCAATGTATGCCTATCTGATAAAGGGAAAACTTTTTTCAAGAAAAGAAACACAAACTTTAGTCAAACAATTCTTTGGCTAAAGATCGAGCACAAATAAAAACAAAGAATGTTTTAGGTAATACCCAAAACATTCTTTGCTTTTTCAATATCAGCTAAAGTAGCATTTCTAATACCTTCCAAAGGATAATCAAAGCCAAGCTTTTTCCATTTGAATTTTCCCATATCGTGAAAGGGAAGGAGTTCAACTTTTTCAACTGTTTTTAAATGAGAAATGAAATCCTTTAAAAGGAGTAAATCTTGCTCATTATCTGTAATCGAAGGAACTAAAACCTGTCGAATCCAGATGGGAATACCCTGTTCACTTAGAAATTTAGCAAAATCTAATTCTAGGTGATTGGAATAACCAACTAATTCTTTGCATTTTTCTGGATTTATGTGTTTAATATCCAATAAAATCAAATCTGTTAAAGTAAGTAATTTTTTAATATCATCTGTTAAAGCAACCATACCGAGAAGTGTCGATGCAAGTATGAATTTTTTGTTCCTTCAATCGAGTAAAAAGTTCAATTAAAAATTTTACTTGTAACAGTGGTTCTCCACCAGTAACTGTGACACCACCATTGGGGCAAATATAATTCTTATAACGCATAATTTTATCAAAAATGTCATCTAAAGACTTATAATTTCCCCCATTCATGTCCCAAGTATCACGATTGTGGCAATATTTGCATTGTAAATGGCAACCTTGCAAAAATAAAACAAAACGAATTCCAGGACCATCTACGGTTCCAAATGATTCAATTGAATGAACTTTAGCGTAATATCTTAAATCTTTGTCTTCCATATTTTCACCTTTTAAATTTTTTCATGTATGGTTCGATTAATAACATCTAATTGTTGTTCACGTGTTAATTTGGTAAAGTTAACAGCATAACCAGATACTCTAATGGTTAGTTGTGGATATTTTTCAGGGTGTTCCATAGCATCTTCTAGTAAGCTCCTATCAAATACATTAACATTGATGTGATGACCTGTTTGAGCAAAGTAACCATCTAACATATTAACTAGATTAGAAATTCTTTCTTCTTCTGATTTTCCTAATGTTCCTGGTGTGATAGAGAAGGTATAGGAAATTCCATCTTCTGAAGAGTCAAATGGAAGTTTTGCAATGGAGTTCATAACCGATAAGGCTCCGTTGGTATCTCTTCCATGTAAAGGATTGGCACCTGGTCCAAATGGTTCTCCAGCACGTCTTCCATCTGGTGTATTTCCAGTTGCTTTTCCATAAACTACATTTGATGTGATTGTTAGAATGGATAGTGTGTGTTTTGCATTTCGATAAGTTTGATGCTTTCTTAATTTATTCATAAAAGTTTTAACGATATCCACTGCAATTTGGTCAACGGCATCGTCGTCGTTTCCGAATTTTGGGAAATCACCTTCTACAATATAATCAGTAGCAAGGCCAGTTTCATCACGAACTACTTTTACTTTAGCATATTTAATGGCAGATAGAGAATCTGCTACAACAGATAGACCAGCAATTCCACAAGCCATAGTACGAAGAATCTCACGATCGTGTAATGCCATTTCAATTGCTTCATAAGAATATTTATCATGCATGTAATGAATGATATTCAAAGCTTTGATATAGATTTTTGCTACGTAATCCATCATCTGGTCAAATTTTTCCATTACTTCAGAATAATCTAGATACTCTGATGTGATAGGGTCAAATTTTGGAGCAATTTGTTTTCCAGTAATACCATCTCGACCTCCATTAATAGCATATAATAGTGTTTTTGCTAAGTTGGCTCTGGCTCCAAAGAATTGCATTTGTTTTCCAATTTTCATTGGTGAAACACAGCAAGCGATTCCATAGTCATCTCCTAATGTAATTCGCATTAAATCATCATTTTCGTACTGAATGGAAGAGGTATGAATGGATAATTTTGTTGTATATTTTTTAAAGCCTTCTGGTAATTTGGTTGACCATAAGACAGTTAAGTTTGGTTCTGGTGCAGGACCTAATGTTTCAAGAGTGTGCAAAATTCGAAAGGAATTTTTGGTAACAAGGGTTCTTCCGTCAATTCCCATTCCAGCAATGCTTTCTGTCACCCATACAGGATCACCACTAAACAATTCATTGTATTCAGGAGTTCGTAAGAAACGTACTAATCTTAATTTCATAACAAAGTGATCCATAATTTCTTGTGCTTCTGCTTCTGTTAAGATTCCATTTTTAAGATCTCTTTCAAAGTAAATATCTAAGAAAGAAGAGGTTCTACCAATACTCATAGCAGCACCATTTTGATCTTTGATGGCTCCTAAATAACCAAAGTATAACCATTGAACCGCTTCTTTTGCATTGGTGGCAGGTTTTGAGATGTCAAATCCATATTTCGAAGCCATAACTTTTAGTTGATTTAAGGCAGAAATTTGTTCATTGATTTCTTCTCTTTCACGAATTATATTTTCAGTCATTTCATCTACATTAGTAACTTCTAATTCTTGTTTTTTTTCTTCAATCAAGACATCAACACCATATAAGGCAACTCTTCGATAATCTCCAATGATTCTTCCACGTCCATAACCATCTGGAAGCCCTGTAATTAGATGAGAACTTCTAGCAGATCGAATGTCTGGTGTATACACACTAAAAACACCATCGTTGTGTGTTTTTCTATATTTGTGAAAAATTTCGTCTGTTTCAGGATCAACTTCTCTACCATAAGCTTGACATGATTTTTCTACAATTCGAATACCACCATAAGGCATGATTGCTCTTTTTAAAGGTTGGTCAGTTTGAAGTCCCACGATTTCTTCTAAATTTTTATCAATGTATCCTGCTTCATGACTAGATACCGTTGAAACAGTTTTGGTATCAATGTCCAAAACACTTCCTTGGCTGTCATGTTCTTTTTTATATAATTCCAATACTTCGTTCCATAATTTTTTTGTTTTTTCAGTAGCTTCTGATAAGAAACTGGCATCTCCTTCATAAGGAGTATAGTTTTTTTGTATGAAATCTCTTACATTGATTTCATTTTTCCAATCACCTGTTTTAAATTCATTCCATTGTTCAAATTTCATTTCTTATTTCTTCCTTTCTTGGGTAAATTAAGTTTGATGTTTTAAATTTACCTCTTTATTTGTATATATTATTAACTTTTTTTACGAATATTATCATAACATAAGTAAAAAATATTATCAATGTTTTCGATATTAAATATATAGAAAATTTTTAAAATAAACTGTTGCAAAAACAACAAAAAAATAATTTTTGAAAATAAGATAAAAGAAGGAAAGTAAGGAGTCAAAAAAGTATGATCGGAATAGAAAAAAAGGGCTACCAAAAGTCCCTTTTCTTATCTATTAGGAAAGTCGTCGTGATTTCCTATTGGTTCTTTAAATTAATTATCTAAATCTGTTTCAGCGATTGCTTTTGCAACATTATAGATTAATTTTTGTTTATCTGGTGAACAGCTTTTCATCAATTCAGAAAATTCTTTATTTAAGTAATTTTTTGAATTACTTGATGCACCATTTAAAACATAACCTTCTGTTACATCTAACAATCCACATAGTTGATTTAATCTTTTTAAATTTATGTGTGAATTTCCTCTTTCTACTCTACTTAAAAAAGCAACAGAAATATCAATTTGTTCTGCTAAATCTTCTTGTGTTAAATTTTTGGCAAGTCTTGCTTGCTTAATTCTTTGACCAATTACTGTATAATCTAGTGCCATTTTTATCACATTCCTTTCTAAGGTACAAGCTAATTTGGAAAAGATTAAGTTTAACAAATTAGAGACCTTTCTATTCTATGTTTTATAATATAGCATTTTATAGTTTAAATTTACAGAAACTGAAAGGTGTAAAAAGAATCTATGGGTTAAAAATAGAAGGAAAAATTAGAAAAATCAATATTTTAATGGAAATTCTGCATAAAATAGAAGAGAAAAGGGGAGATGGAATTTAGTAAACAAGAGAAAAAGAAAGGAAAAATGAGTAAAACAAAGTAAAAAAAAGAAAAAGTGGGAAAATATCCAGTAAATTTGTGAAAGAAAAGCGAAATTGGGACAAAAACAGTATACATAATTTGAAAAAGTGTACAATATATAGTATAATATACGTTATCATTTGAAAAGGAGCGTGAGTTTTATTTTTAAAAGAAAGTGGAAATATAAGACCAAAAGAAAAATAAAATATTTTAATGTTATGGTTTTATCAGCTAGTTTAATGTTAGGAGTTGTTTCCATCAAACATAAGCCCATGTATCGAGTTAGCTTATCTGGTACAGAATTAGGATATATACAAAATAAAGAAATGATGCAAGAAAAGGTAAAAGAAAGTATTTTACAGGAGCAAGAAAAAAATATAGATACAATTGATCTCAATCAAGTTCCAGAATATCAATTAACATTTGTGGATCGTGCGGTTATTTCTTCCGAGGAACAAATTATTGATACCATGAAACAAGATGTGACAATTACGTATAAATATTATGAATTAGCTCTTCATAATGAACCAATTGATAAAGTTAATACAATAGAAGAAGCAGAAATTTTAGTGGAAAAGATAAAAGAGGAAAATAATGAACAAGATTTAGATTTGAGTATTATAGAGAAATATACAGAAAAAGTAGAAGAAGTTACAACAACAAATTTGGAAGTAGCTAAAAATGATATTCAAACAAAAGTGACAGAAAAAATAATAGAGCAAGAAAAACAAAAGGCAGAAGAAGAAAGAATCCATCAGTTGCCAGAAATTAATGGAATAAAATTAGCTTGTGTACCAATAACAGGAACGATAACATCAAGATATGGCGTTAGTAGTAGAATAAGAAGTTCGAATCATACAGGATTAGACATTGGTGCTTCAGCAGGCACGTCAATTAAAGTTGTGGCAAGTGGTACTGTTATAGAAGCAAGTTATCATAAGTCTTATGGGAATTTAGTAAAAGTGGATCATGGAAATGGATTAGAAACATGGTATGCTCATACAAGTAAAATGTATGTAACAAAAGGACAAAAAGTAGAAGCTGGAGAAATAATTGCAACAGTTGGTTCAACAGGGAATTCAACAGGACCTCATCTTCATTTGGAAATTCGAGTAAATGGGGAACATGTCAATCCACAAAATTATTTGTACCAATAAAAATATTTAAAATCTTGAAAAAGAAGAGAAAGAAGCTTTAGATAAGGTAATTTATCTATGGCTTTTTTGTTGTATTGGAAAAATCAAAGATTTTACCGATGTAACAAAAACATATTGAAAAAATTCTTGACAAATTTTTCTAATAATATATAATATTTGTGGTTAAACTAAACACGAATGAGGAGGAATGAAAAATGGCTGAAAATATAAGTCAAGAAGAACAACAAAAAGTTCAAAATAAGATCAATGAACTAGTAGAAAAAGCAAAAAGAGCATCACAAGAATATCTAAAATTGGATCAAGAAACCGTAGATAACATTACAAAAGCAATGTCAATGGCAGGTTTAGAACATCATATGGAACTTGCTAAAATGGCTATAGAAGAGACTGGAAGAGGAATATATGAAGATAAGATAACAAAGAATATGTTTGCTACAGAGTATGTATATCATAGTATTAAATATGAAAAAACAGTAGGAATTATCAATGAAAACCAAGAAGAAGATTATGTAGAAATAGCAGAGCCAGTAGGGATTATTGCTGGTGTTACACCAGTAACGAATCCAACATCAACAACCATGTTTAAATCCATTATAGCAGCCAAAACGAGAAATGTAATTATATTTGGATTCCACCCATCTGCTCAAAAATGTAGTAGTGAATCAGCAAGAATTGTAAGAGATGCAGCGGTCAAAGCAGGGGCACCAGAAGATTGTATTTTATGGATCGAAGAACCAAGTGTTTTGGCAACTAGATTACTTATGAATCACCCTGATGTGAATCTAATTTTAGCAACTGGTGGAACAGGTATGGTGAAGTCTGCATATTCTTGTGGAAAACCTGCTTTAGGAGTGGGACCTGGAAATGTACCATGTTATATTCACAAAAGTGCAAAATTAAAAACATCAGTCAATGACTTAGTTTTATCCAAAGCTTTTGACAATGGAATGATATGTGCTTCTGAACAAGCTGTTTTAGTGGACAGGGAAATTTATGAAGAATTTGAAATTTTAATGAAAGAAGCTGGGTGCTATTTTGTAAATCCAGAAGAAAAAGAAAAATTAAAATTTAGTATGTTTGAATACAATGAAGAATATGGCTTTAAATTAAAATCTTATATACCAGGACAATCTCCATATAGGATCGCAAAAGAAGCTGGATTTGAAGTACCAGAAGATACGAAAGTTTTAGTCGTATATGAAGAAGAAATTGGAAGAGATGCTCCATTTTCGAAAGAAAAATTAAGTCCCGTTTTGACTTATTATATTGTAGAAAATGAAGAAGAAGGAATTGACAAGGCAGAAAGATTGTTAGAATTTGGAGGATTGGGACATTCGGCAGTTATTCATTCAGAAGATGAAGAAGTTAATTTGAAATTTTCAGAAACGATGAAAGCTGGAAGAATCATTGTAAATTCGCCATCAACACATGGAGCCATTGGAGATATTTATAATACCAATATGCCTTCCCTAACACTTGGGTGTGGATCATTTGGTGGAAACTCGACAACAGCCAATGTATCATCTGTAAATTTAATTAATATCAAAAGAGTTGCGAAAAGGAGAGTTAATATGCAATGGTTTAAAATTCCGGAAAAAATATATTTTGAGGCTGGATCGATTGGGTATTTAGAGAAAATGCCAGAAATTGAAAGAGCTTTTATTGTAACCGATGAAGGCATGATAAAATTAGGATATGTTGATAAAATCTTATATCATTTAAGAAAAAGACATCAATATGTACATTCTGAAATATTTAGTGCAGTTGAATCAGATCCATCATTTGAAACCGTAAGAAAAGGTGTTGAGGCTATGAAAAGCTTTAAACCAGATGTGATTATTGCTGTGGGAGGGGGAAGTCCAATTGATGCTGCCAAAGGAATGTGGTTATTTTATGAACACCCAGATGCTGATGTGGAAGGATTAAAATTGAAATTTATGGATATTAGAAAACGTACCTATAAATTTCCAAAATTAGGAACCAAATGTAAAATGGTTGCGATTCCAACTACATCTGGGACTGGTTCAGAAGTGACATCATTTGCGGTTATTACAGACAAAGAAAAAAATAAAAAGTATCCATTAGCAGATTATGAGTTAACACCAGATGTAGCAATTGTAGATCCAGATTTAGTTATGAGTTTACCGAAATCAGTAACAGCAGATACGGGAATGGACGTTTTAACTCATGCAATTGAAGCTTATGTATCAAATATGGCATCAGATTATACGGATGGTTTGGCTGAAAAAGCAGTAGAAATTGTTTTTAAGTATTTGGTACAAGCATATAATGATGGAAGCAATCGTTTGGCAAGAGAGAAAATGCACAATGCAAGTACGCTAGCAGGAATGGCATTTACCAATGCTTTCTTGGGGATTAATCATTCTTTGGCTCATAAAATTGGAGCAGAATTTCATTTACCACACGGAAGAATTAATGCGATTATTTTGCCTTATGTCATTCGATATAATAGTGCAAAGCCAACTAAATTTGTATCATTTCCAAAATATGAGTATTTTATAGCTGATGAAAAGTACTACGAATTGGCTAAAAAAGTGGGATTGAAAGCAGAACATAGAGAAGAGGGGATTGCAAGTTTAATTGCAAAAGTACAAGAATTAAATGAATGTTTAGCAATTCCAAAGTCTTTGCAAGAAGCGGGAATAGAGGAACAAGAGTTTTTGGCAAAGATTGATATGCTAGCAGACAGAGCTTTTGAAGATCAATGTACAACAGCTAATCCAAGATTGCCACTAGTTTCAGAACTAAAACAGATTTTATTTGATAGTTATTATGGAAAGGCTTGAAAAAAAGAAAAAAATATGATAATATAGTTGCATAAAATGCAACTATATTATCTAATAGCTTATATTGGAGGAAAAGAAATATGATGAGAAAAATTTTTAGAATGGGGTACACTCGGAAACAGAAAGAGGAAATTGCAACTAACTTTACTTGGGATTTTGTAGATGAGGCTGACCTAGAAAAAAATCCTTTCGAAAAAGGAAAGAAATATACTGCCTGTGAGGCTGTTGCAGGTATGATAAGCTTTTCAGAGGGGTTGTTCAAGAAAAAAAGTTCTGAAATTGGATTTTATTATCAAGATGTAGAATCGGTATTTCTAGAGCAAAATAAACAATTCTATAAGGCTGTAAAACAAATAAAAAAAGATGATTACAGTCAGGAAGGAAAATTTTTAGTAAAACTAGCTAAAACAATGATTGTTCCCAAAGTTCATGGTGTAAAAAAAGTTTTGAAAGAAATAGAAAAATGGAGCCCAGAAGAGCAAGCAGAAGCATTGCAATTGCTTGCTGGTATAAAAATTAAAATAGTGGTCGAAGACATTTAGTCTTCGACCACTATTTTGCTTAGGAATAGCGTAAAATTTGCTAAATTATGTAAAATATGATATCATAGGACAGGTGATGAAAATTCTAATGTTGAAGCTTAACAAAGAGTATTGTTAAGGGAAAGGAGAAGAAAATGAAAGAAACAGCTTTAAGAGAGGTCGCAAAAAGTAGAATCAGGAAAATGGTACGGGAAAATGAAAACGAATGGGTAGTCTTAAAGTATGATACGCCTGACGAGAAAGTAGTACCGAAATGGCAACTTACAAGATATAGGGAGTTGCTAAAAGAAGAAGCAGATAACTATCAAAAGGAGAAAGAAAGAAAAAGTACTCCTGCAACACAAAAGAAAAAAGTAAGTAAAAAAAGAGGAATATTCGGATTCTAAAAACAAAGCCTGCCAAAAGTATAATATTTTGGCAGGTTCTCTAGTAAAGAATGATTAAGAATTTATCTATTTTAATCAACCAATAAATTTAAAATTCACAATTTTTTGGTGTTCTAGGAAAAGGAATTACATCACGAATATTTTGCATACCAGTTAAATACATAATAGCTCTTTCAAAACCTAAACCAAATCCAGCATGTTGACAACTTCCATACTTTCTTAAATCCAAATACCAAGAATAATGCTCAATTGGCATATCTAACTCTTTCATACGTTGAAGTAATTTATTGTAATCTTCTTCTCTTTGGCTACCACCAATAATTTCACCAATTCCAGGAACGAGTAAATCAGTTGCAGAAACAGTTTTGCCATCAGGATTTTGTTTCATATAAAAAGCTTTAATATCTTTTGGATAATCGGTTACAAATACAGGTTTTTTAAAGATATTTTCACAAAGATATCTTTCATGTTCTGTTTGCAAATCAACACCCCAAGATACTTTGTATTCAAATTCCTCGTTATGTTTTTCAAGTTCAACAATAGCATCAGTGTAAGAAATTCTGACAAAATCAGAGGTAATAACATGATTCAATCGATCTAATAGACCAGTATCAATGAATTGATTAAAAAAATTCATTTCTTCTGGACAATGATCTAATACATATTGAAAGATATATTTAATCATATCTTCAGCTAAATCCATATCATCAGTTAAATCAGCAAAACAAATTTCAGGTTCTACCATCCAAAATTCTGCTGCGTGTTTTACTGTATTAGAATTTTCCGCACGAAAAGTAGGTCCAAAAGTGTAAACATTACAAAAACTTTGTGCAAAAGTTTCAGCATTTAATTGACCACTTACCGTTAGATGAGTGGATTTTCCAAAAAAGTCTTGTGAAAAATCAGCATTTCCTTCTTTGGTTTTAGGAATGTTGTTTAAGTCAAAAGAATTGACATTAAACATTTCTCCAGCACCTTCTGCATCACTACCAGTAAGAATTGGTGTATTAACATAGACAAATCCTCTTTCTTGGAAAAACTTGTGGATTGCATAAGCTAAAACACTTCTTACACGAAATACAGCATTAAAAGTATTGGCTCTTGGTCGTAAATGTGAAATTGTTCTTAGGTATTCAAAAGAGTGTTTTTTCTTTTGAAGAGGGTAAGTACTATCTGACAGACTTTCTACTTCAATTTTTTGGGCTTGTATTTCAAATGGTTGTTTCGCATTTTGAGTTAAAATAAATTTTCCAATTACTTTAATGGAAGAACTTATGGTTAATTTACAAATTTCAGAAAAGTTTTCTAAGGTATTGTTAAAAACAATTTGTATATTTTTAAAATAAGTTCCATCATTTAATTCGATAAATCCAAAAGTTTTTGAGTCTCTTACTGTTTTTACCCAGCCCTCTATAGTGATTTCCTTTTCTACAAAGTCATTTGTTTTTTTATATAAATCTTTTACCGTTATATTTTTCATTTTTTATTTCCTTTCTTTATTTATGATAAACTTATTATATGATATTATGTAGGATTTTTCAAGAGGATTTATGAAGCAGATAGAAAAAGATAAATAAGTTATTTAATCCTAAAAGGATTACAAGAAATAAAAGATTTGGAAAATATTAGAAAACACTCTTGTTTTTATGCACAAAAGATGTTATACTAAAAATGTCTTTTATAAGATATAAAAAGATATAAAATGAATTTATTTTTAAACTATTTCCCTTCTTTTGATAGATTGGTTAGTAAAAAGTTAATTCAAATCTATAATAAAGGAGGAATTTATATGGAAAATAATTATGAAGATATTACACTTACATGTAAAGATTGTGGTTCTGAATTTGTATTTACAGCTGGTGAACAAGCTTTTTATGCAGAAAAAGGTTTTGAAAATCAACCACTTAGATGTGCTGAATGTAGAAGAGCAAGAAAACAACAAAGAAACTACAACGCATAAAGAAAACAGGGGATTTAGGGGACGTTCCTTAAAATCCCTATTTTTTTATATTTGAAATTAATATAATTATAATATGATTAAAAACAGGGATTTTAAGGAACGTCCCCTA
>JAAVZN010000044.1 GCA_022791675.1 Clostridia bacterium
GGTTCACCTCCAGGATATGTAGGATTTGATGAAGGTGGTCAATTAACTGAAAAAATAAGAAGAAAACCTTATTCGGTCATTTTATTTGATGAAATTGAAAAAGCACATCGGAGATGTTATGAATATGTTATTACAAATATTAGAAGATGGGCGTTTAACTGACAGTCAAGGAAGAATGGTAAATTTTAAAAATACAGTTATTATAATGACTTCTAACATTGGTGCCAGAATCATTACCGATAAAAAATCTTTAGGATTTAGCCAAATAAAAACAGAAGAAGAAAATAGCAAAAAAGAATATGAGGAAACCAAGAAAGAAGTAATGGAAACTTTAAAAAGAGAATTAAGACCAGAATTTATTAATCGTATTGATGAAATTATTGTATTCCATAAACTAACCGATCAAGAAATTGGTCAAATTATTG
Source organism: Clostridia bacterium (assembly GCA_022791675.1). Lineage (GTDB taxonomy): Bacteria > Bacillota > Clostridia > TANB77 > CAG-508 > CAG-269. The sequence goes on from JAAVZN010000044.1 coordinate 426, forward strand.
ATATTATGCTAAACGAAGTGACCAAAAGATTAGCGGATCAAAAGATAAAAATTGAACTAGAGCCAGAGGTAAAGCAGTTAATTGCCAGTAAAGGTATTGACAAGAATTTTGGAGCAAGACCACTTAGAAGGACCATTCAAAGTGTTTTGGAGGATAAATTAGCAGAGGAAATTTTAGAAGGAAACTTGAAAAAAAATCAGTTAGCTAAAATTGGAGTAAAAGAAGAAAAAATTGAAATTGTATAAGGGAAAAAGAGCCAAAATTTTATTGAAACTGGCTCTTTTTTATTGCAAAACAGAAAAAACATGATATAATGGGGCTACAAAATAAAAATAAAGGTGATGAAAATGTTAGAAACAATAAATAGCACAAAAGACATCAAAAAACTAAGTATAAAAGAAAAGAATGAATTAGCAGAAGAAATCAGAAAATATATCTTAGAAATTGTATCAAAAAACGGAGGACACTTAGCATCTAACTTAGGTGTGGTAGAATTAACCATAGCCTTGCATAGTATATTTGATGTGCCAGAAGATAAAATTGTGTGGGACGTGGGTCATCAAACTTATGTCCATAAAATTCTAACAGGGAGAAAAGAAAAATTAAAGACTTTACGCCAAATGAATGGAATAGCAGGATTTCCTAAAACGAAAGAGTCTGAAACTGACAGTTTTAATACAGGACATAGTAGTACATCAATCTCAGTTGCACTTGGAATGGCAAGGGCAAGAGATGTCAAAGGAGAAAGCAATTCTGTATTGGCAGTAATAGGCGATGGAGCATTAACTGGAGGAATGGCATTAGAAGCATTGAATGATGCTGGCTGGAGCCAAACAAAGATGACAGTGATATTAAATGATAACGAAATGAGTATCTCAAAAAATATAGGTGGCATTAGTATGTTACTTAGTAAATTACGAACGAAGAGAACGTATAATCAATCAAGTGATGCCGTTAAAAAAATCGTTTTAAAAATACCAGCAATAGGAAAGCCAATTGTAAAAATAGTAAAAAGAGTCAAAAGAAGTATCAAGCAATTAGTTATTCCTAAAATGTTTTTTGAAGATATTGGATTTCGCTATTTAGGACCAATCGATGGGCATGACATAGAAGAATTAGAAAGAATGTTAAGAATTAGCAAGCAATTAGATGGTCCTGTTTTACTTCATGTTATAACCAAAAAAGGAAAAGGATATTCGATTGCGGAACAAAATCCAGACAAATTTCATGCAACAGCACCTTTTGATATCGAAACAGGTAAGAGTAAAAAAAGCAAGAAAAAAGACTACTCTAAAGTTTTTGGTGATAAATTGATAGAATTGGGAAAAAAGAATGAAAAAATTGTTGCAATTACAGCTTCTATGAAAGATGGAACAGGTTTAACAGCATTTGCCAAAGAATTTCCAAAGAGATTTTTTGATATAGGAATTGCTGAGCAACATGCGATTGGTATGGCAGGAGGAATGGCGAAAGAAGGTACAATTCCAGTAGTTCCAATCTATTCTTCTTTTTATCAAAGAGCATATGATCAAGTAATTCATGATGTGGCAATTCAAAATTTACCAGTGATTATGTGTGTTGATAGAGCTGGTGTAGTTGGTGCTGATGGGGAAACCCATCAAGGAACTTTTGACATGGCGTTTTTTCGATTAGTGCCTAATTTAACCATTATGGCACCAAAAGATTTTAAAGAATTAGAATCTATGCTAGAATTTGCAGTTGCGTTAAAAAAGCCAGTTGTAATTCGTTATCCAAGAGGTGGAGAAGATGAATTAAAAATGGAAAAACAGGAAAAACTAGTACAAGGAAAAGCCGAAATCTTAAAAGAAGGAAATAACTTGAGTATCATAGCTATTGGAAAAACAGTAGCAAGAGCTATGAAATTAGCACAAGAAATAGAAAAAGAACAACCAGATATAACCATAGAAGTAATTAATGCAAGGTTCTTAAAACCAATTGATAAAATTACAATCCAACAATCAATCGAGAAAACAAAAAAGGTTATAACAATGGAAGATGGAACGATTGTAAATGGATTAGGAACAGCTGTTTTAGAGATTATAAGAGAAGAAAATTTAGAAAATATAAAAAGTAAAATATATGCTTATCCAGATCAATATATTGAACATGGAACAGTAGAAGAATTAGAAAAAAAATATGGATTAGATGTTGAAACCATAAAAAAGGATATAAAAGCTTTTTTTCAAGCTAGTTTCGTTAAATAGGAAGGTGAAAAATGGACAAACAACTAATATTGAAAGAGTACAGAAAACAAGAGGATAAAATATGTTTATCCCAAGTGTTAGATAAAATCGAATTTTCAAAAGTGAGAGATAAATTAGAAACAACTGATTTTTTAGATATGTATCAAGTTTCTTTGGTAGAAAATTTTTTAAGAAAGATTAAGTTTGAAAATTATCAACTATATGGTGGATATCAAGATGCAGAAAGAAAAATTTTAATTATTTTTCCAGAAAAATATAATCAGCAAATGTTGGCCAAGAATTATCATAAAATGCTAAAAATTGTTAGAATTGAGCTACCAGAAGAAGAGGAAGGAAAATATTCTCATAGAAATTATTTAGGAGGAATTGTTAAACTTGGTTTAAAAAGGGAAAAAGTAGGAGATATCATGGTTCATGAAAAAAGTGCTGATATCATCACACTAGAAGATTTTTCTAACATTTTAGCACAACAATTACCGACATTAACAAGATTTGAAAATAGTAAAATACAAATTGTAGAAATAGAAAATTTAAAACAAAGAGAAGTAAGGAAAGAAATCATAAAAATTATTATTCCCTCTTTAAGATTGGATAATTTTGTATCAGATTTAGCTAGAACCTCTAGAAGTAAGGCAGTCCAAATAATAGAGCAAGAGAGAGTTTTTATTAATGGACAAAATGAATTAAAAGTTTCGAAACTATTAAAATTGAATGATATCATTACAATTCGAGGAAAAGGAAGATTTGTAATAAAAGAATTAGCAGGAACAACTAGAAGTGGTCGAATGGTTGTTATGATTGAAAAATTTGTGTAACTTGTAAAACGCTACACACTAGTGTTTACAAGAGAAATGTCGAAAAATGTCAACGTCTTTTTCTTGACAAATTCCTAATAGGCAGATATAATATTTAGTGTTAACTGTAAATAATTTTTTTAAATTGTCGAAAGGAAGGAGGGAAAGAAATGGAAAAAATGCAACAGCAAATTGATTCAATGCAATTGCAAATAGATAAAATGTTGATAGCAATAGCAGAGATTATAGACATGCAAAATAAAATACTAAACAAACAAAATGAAATGCAAGAAGTGCAAAATAGAATGCAAGAGTCGCAAGATAGAATGCAAGAGGCACAAAACAGAATGCAAGAATCACAAGATAAAATGCAATTACAAATTGAAGAAATAAAAGAAGAACAACAAGAAATGAAAAAAGAACAAAAAAGTATGAAAACAGAAATGAAAATGATTGGTAACACAGTAACCAAAATAGAATATGAACATGGCAGAAAAATAGACTTAATACTAGACGTTATAACAGGTCATCAAGAAAAATTTGAAGAACATGAAAAAAGATTCGAAAAAGACGAGAAAGCCATAGAAATGCAAGGACATAAAATTTATGCAATTGAGCAAAAAAAGTAAAGCCTATTGGCTAAAAAATAGGAAATAGGCTTTTATATTATTTTAATTCGATAACAGTTACACCCATTTCACCTTCACCAAAAGTTCCAAGACGGAAAGAGTGAATAAGAGGGTTTTGTTTCAAAAATTTATGAATACCGATTTCTTAATTTACCAGTGCCTTTACCATGTATAATTCTAACCGTTTGAAGTTTACTAAGAGAGGCATCGTCTAAAAATTTATCAATCACAAAAATAGCTTCTTCTACATTTAATCCAATTACATTAATTTCTGATGTCATAGATTTTATTTTTGAAATATGCGAATTTTTTAAATTATTTATAGTTAAAGAAGAATTATTTTGCTTAGAAGAATCAGGAAGTTTTAAGTCTTTTATAGGAATAGTCATTTTCAAATTACCAATTTGAACTTGAACTTCATTTGATTTAGAAGGATAGGATAGCACAGTACCATTTTGTCTAAAAGTTGTTACAAAAATTTCCATATTTGGTTTTATATCTTTCTTTGATAATATACTTTTTACATCAGTAGTAGAATTTGTATCATATAACATATTAATGTTCTTAATTTTGGTATTCAAAATATTTCTAGCTTCTTCTAAATCTTGGCGATTTGTAATAGAATTCATTTTCTTAATAATTTTATTGGCATCTTCTTTTGCTTCTAGTAGAATATTTCTGGCTTGGATTTTGGCATGATTGATTAATTCTTGTTCTTGACGTTTTCGATCTTCATTTTCTTTTAATAGAGTTTGTTTCAAGTTAGTTACATCGATTAACTCTTGTGAAATTTTAGATTTTTCTTTTTCAATGCGAGATTTATCATCATAAATATTTTTTAATAAATTCTCAAAATCAATTTGATTAGAAGTCATCATAGATTCAGCTTTTTTTATAATCATGTCATCTAAGCCTAATTTTTTACTAATAGCAAAAGCATTACTTTTACCAGGAATGCCAACTAATAATTTATAAGTAGGGCTTAATGTAGAAAGATCAAATTCAACAGAAGCGTTTTCAAATCCATTGGTAACAAGTGCATATTGTTTTAATTCTTGATAGTGAGTTGTTGCAATGGTTAAACAGCCAATGTTTTTGAAATAGTCTAAGATACTAATTGCCAAATTTGCACCTTCCAACGGATCGGTTCCAGATCCTAATTCATCTACTAAAATGAGGGAATTCTCAGTGGCTTGTTCGGTAATTTCTACAATGTTAATAATATGAGAAGAAAAGGTGCTAAGAGAGTCCAGAATACTTTGGTCATCACCAATATCAGCAAAGATGTGATCAAAAACATAAATGCTGGAATTTTCATCACAAGGAATGTTTAAACCACTACATGCCATACAAGTTAAAAGTCCAACTGTTTTCAGCGTTACTGTTTTTCCACCAGTATTAGGACCTGTAATCAGCAAAGTCGAAAAATTATTTCCTAAATCTACAGAAATAGGAACGACTTTATTTGGATCAATAAAAGGGTGTCTAGCATTTTTTAAATGAATTTCTTTTTTGGTATTAATAAATGGCATAGTTGCATGTAATGATCTAGAGAATTTTGCTTTGGCAAATATGAAATCTAGTTTAGAAATTAGAATAGTATCTAATTTTAATTCTTCTACATAAGGGTAGAATAGAGTAGTTAATTCTAATAAAATTTTTTCAATTTCTAGTTCTTCTTCACTTTTTAATTGGTTTAGAGCATTATTCATTTCAAAAACAGAAATCGGTTCAATAAAAATAGTAGAACCAGCATTTGAAATATCATGAATAAATCCTTTTATTTGAGAACGATATTCTTCTTTGATTGGTATGACAAATCGATCGTTTCTAATGGTTACAATATTTTCTTGAATGTATTTCGAATAAGTGGAAGAGTGAATCATGTTGTTTAAGTTGGAACGAATATCTTGTTCTAACTTTCTTTTTTGTTTTCGAATAGATTGTAATGTTTTAGAAGCTTTATCATCAATCGTATTTTCATCTATAATACAAGTTAAGATTCGATGAGTAATATCTTTGTGAGAATATAATCTTGAAAATAAATCAGCTAAAATAGGATAGGGTTCTATGTCTAAAAAATCTTGACTGAAAAAATTTTTCAAATCTTGTGATAATTGAAAAATATGAGCAAGATCGAGTAAAGATTTCATAGATAAAGAAGAATTGCTTTCTAATTGTTTTAAAAAAACAGAAATATCAGCAATTTCATAAAAAGTTGGTATACCATTGCGATAACACAGACTAACAGCTTCATTTGTTTCTTGTAAGAATCGTTCTACTTGACTCTTTTGTTGACTGGGAGCTAAATTTAAGGCTAGTTGTTTACCTTGGTTGGTAACACAAAAATTACTTAGCTCTTCTAGTATTTTATTGAATTCTAATTTTTCTAAATACATAATAAAATCTCCTATGATACTTATTATAACAAAAATGTACAATAGAAACAAGGAAAAAATAAAAATGGAAGATGAAATAGATAGGGAATTAATAAAGGAACAAGTTGGAAAGGCAATATTGCTCTTTTTTAATACTTGCAAAAAATATCAACTTGTGATATAAAATAAACTAGGAAAAAGAGGTGAAAAAATGATAAAGGCCTATGCAAAATCAGATGTAGGAAAAGTAAGAGAAATTAACCAAGATGATTATTACATATCACAGTCATTAGATGAAGTTCAACTCTATATGTTAGCAGATGGTATGGGAGGTTATAATGGCGGAGAGATAGCCAGTAAATTAGCCATACAAACAGCGAAAAGTTATATTGAAAATAATTTTCCTACAATCAATAAAGATAAGGATAGTATCATTCAATTAGTTGGTAGTAGCATGGAATATGCCAATATGGTAGTATATGAAAAATCAAAAGAAAGTAAAGAATTAGAAGGAATGGGTACTACTTTAGAAATCTGTTTAATATATAATAATAAGGCATTTATTGGACATGTAGGAGATAGTAGAATTTATCGAATTCGAAAGTCATTCATAAGAAAGCTAACACAAGATCATAGTTATGTTCAAAAATTAGTAAAAGATGGGACAATTACACAAGAAGAAGCCAGTCATCATCCACAAAAAAACATGCTCATGAAAGCACTTGGTTGTAATGCATTTGTAGAGCCTGATGTCATGGTAAGAGGATTTTTGAAAGAAGATATTTTTGTGATGGGCTCAGATGGATTGACGAATTTAGTGTCACAAGAAGAGATTTATGAAATAGCCAAAAAAGATATAGAACAAGCACCAAAGGAATTAATAGGATTGGCAAACGATAATGGTGGATATGACAACATAACAGTTGTAATTATTAAAAATATATAACAAGCCTTTGAGGGGAAGGAATGAAAATTATGAATTTAGAAGGAAAGCTATTAGGAAATCGATATGAAATGATAGAGAAAATCGGGAATGGCGGAATGTCTACAGTTTATAAAGCGATTGATAAAGTTTTAAAAAGAAATGTAGCAGTAAAAATACTAAGAGACGAATTTACTACTGATGAAGAATTTATAAAAAGATTTGAAGCAGAAGCACAATCAGCTGCGAGATTAGCAGATGCCAATATTGTGTCTATTTATGATGTAGGTGTAGATGGTAATTTGTATTATATTGTAATGGAATTAATACAAGGAAAGACATTAAAAGAAATTATTGTAAAAGAAAGAGGTCCTTTGCCTTGGAAGTGGTCTGTTAATGTAGCCATTCAAATAGCTTCTGCACTAGAAATGGCTCACAAAAATAATATTGTACATAGAGACATTAAACCACATAATATTATCATTACAGAAGATGGTATCGCTAAGGTAACCGATTTTGGAATTGCAAAAGCAGTATCTAATTCAACGATTACAGCATTTGGAACGACCATTGGATCAGTTCACTATTTTTCACCAGAGCATGCAAGAGGTGGATTTACAGATGCTAAATCAGATTTATATTCACTAGGTGTTGTTATGTATGAAATGGTTACAGGAAAGGTACCATTTGATGCAGATACACCAGTTTCAGTAGCTTTAAAACACATGCAAGAAGAACCAGAAGAACCAATTGAAATCAATCCAAATGTGCCAACAGCTATCAACAAAATTATTATGAAGGCATTGCAAAAAGATATGACACTAAGATATCAATCAGCAACAGAAATGTTAAGAGATTTAAAGAGATCATTAAAAAATCCAGAAGGGGATTTTGTAGAAGAATTAGAGTATGATTCAACTGCTAGAACACAAAAAATCAACTTAGATGAATATGGAGAAATAGAAGATAAGTCAAGAAGCAATAGGAATCTGAAAGGGAAAAAAGAAGGAAAATTCAAGAAGTTTGTAAAAAAACATAAAGCATTAAGTATCTTAGTTGGTCTTATTTTATTGTTTTCTTGTAGTTTAGGAGGGACATTGGCATTTTTGAATTTGACCAATCCAGCAGAAGTAGAGATGCCAAATGTAGTAGGCTTGTCTAAGGAAGAAGCTCAAAAAGAAGTAGAGAATGCTAAATTGGTGTTTGAAGTGGAAAAAGAAGAATATCACAAAGAAGTGCCAGAAGGATATGTTATTTCACAAAGTCCAATTTATATGGAAAGATTTAATAAAGTAAAGGAAGGAAGCACGGTTACGGTTGTAATTAGTAAGGGGCAAGAAAAAGCAACCGTTCCCAATGTAAAGGGAAAAGAAAAAGAGGAAGCAATTGCTTTATTAGAGGAAGCTAAGTTAAAAGCTGAAGTGATAGAGGAAACAAGTAAAACAGTAAAAGAGGGATTTGTCATTGGGCAAGATACAAATCCTGAGACAGAAGTTTTGGCAGGAGATACTGTTAAAATTCATGTAAGTATAGGAACAGGAATTAAACAAGTATCAGTGGTTAGTGTAATAGGGCAAGACGAAGCAACAGCACGAAAAACACTAGAAACATTAGGCTTGAAAGTCAATGTGGTAAATGATGAAGATGAAGCTAAGAACAATGGTGTTGTATTAAAACAAAGTGTAGATGTTGGAAAAGTAGTAGAAGAAGGAACAACTGTTACCATTACCGTGAATAAAGTAGCAGAAATGAAGCAGGGGACTGTAAATGTAAATTTAAAATCTTTACTTAACTATACACCTGAAAAAGACGAAGAAGGAAAAGAAGTAGTAGAAAAAACAAAAGTAAAAATTACAGTAGGAAGTGATACAATTTATAGTGAAACAGTACCAAAAACAAAAACAGATATTAGTGCAACTTTTAATGCGAAAGGAAATGTAACAATAAAAGTGTATGAGAATGATATTCTAAAGGGAACAAAGGAAATTAATTTGAATTTAACTACAACTTGTATATTTGAGTAAGAGATTAGTTCAGTTAAGTTTATGTCTTAACTGGACTTTTGTTCTTTTTCATAGTATAATAAAAATGCAAAAAGTACGAGGGAGGAATCATGCAAGGAATTATTACAGAAAATATAGCTAATTTGTATCAAGTAAAGGGAAATAATAATTATTATGAAGCAACCGCAAGAGGAAAATTTAAAAAGGAAGAAATAACACCTGTTGTAGGAGATAAAGTTGAAATAGAGATAACAGACAAAGAAAATAAAAAAGCAGTCATCAATGAAATTCTAGAAAGAAGTGTTTATATCAAAAGACCGAAACTAGCTAACATTACCCAAATTGTTTTTGTTGTGTCTAGTAAAGATCCAAAGCCAGATTTGCTAATGTTAGATAAACAACTTGCCTTTTCAGAATTTTTAGGGATCCAAAGTTTGATTGTCTGGAACAAAACAGATTTAGCCAATCAAGTAGATTTTGAAGAAATGGAAAATATCTATCAGAATATAGGATATCAAGTAATTCAAACAGAAGCAAAAAATCAAAAAGGAATCCAAGAGCTAAAAAAACAATTAAGCAATCATACAAATGCCTTTTCAGGAAATTCTGGGGTTGGAAAATCAACCTTAATCAATGGGCTTTTTAATAAAAATATAACACAAGAAGGAGAAATTAGTCAAAGAAATAAAAGAGGAAAAAATACAACGACTTCTATTAAATTATATGAGATCGATGAAAATACTTATATAGCAGATACGCCAGGATTTTCCACATTTTCAATTGAAGAAATAGAAAGCAAAGATTTGGCCAATTATTTTATTGAATTTAAAGAAAAAATAAAAGATTGTGAATTTGTTGGGTGCACACACATAAAAGAAAAAAACTGTGGAATCAAAAAAGCAATAGAAAAAGGAGAAATATCACAGGTAAGATATGAGAGATTTCATAAAATATATCAACAATTAAAGGAAAGAGAGGAAAGAAAGAAATGGTAGAAATATCCACATCAATTTTATCCATAAAAGAAGGGGAAGAAGCAAGTAACTTTTTAGAACTAGAAACGGCAAAAACAGATTATTTTCACATTGATGTTATGGACGGAAAATTTGTAGAAAAAAATACGTATCAAAAAATGATTCAAAATGTTTCCTATCTAAAGAGAATATCCAATTTACCACTTGATATACATTTGATGGTAGAAGATGTGAAAGAAGCAATTGATGATTTTTTGGCTGTAGAGCCCAATATCATTACCTTTCATTTAGAAGCTTGTAAAAGTAAAGAAGAAGTATGGGAAATGATTCGTTACATCAAAGAAAATCATTGCAGAGTGGGAATATCTGTTAAACCAAATACAAAAATAGAAGAGGTATATGAATTTTTGCCTTTTGTCCATTTGTGTTTGATTATGACTGTGGAACCAGGAAAAGGAGGGCAAACGTTTTTGACAGATATGTTACAAAAAATAGAAACACTAAAGGAATACATAGAACAACATGAGCTAGAATTAGATATAGAAGTAGATGGCGGAATTAACTTAAAAACAGCTCCAGCAGTAAAAGAGGCAGGAGCAAACATTTTGGTAGCAGGGACAGCAATTGTTATGGCGAAAAATTTCAAAGTGATTATAGATGAATTAAAAGCTTAAAAAAATCCACATAACAGAAGAGTTTCTGAAATGTGGATTTTTATTTTATTTCGTATCAGTTTTTTCTTTTTGTACAATACTAGAAACAGTAATACCTAATCCTAAAATAAGAACAATCGAACCGGTAATAAAACCGATGATAGGAATTAGACCAATTAACCATAAAACAACAGTTGTTGCAACTAGCATACCGAAAATACCAATCTTTTTTTCAATTTTCAATTTTTTACAAATGATATTATTTAAAGTAATAATAAACATAGAATTACTAATCGCAATGAAAGCAAAGAAAATAAGGAATGTTAGTAAAGCTAATGGATAGGTAACTCCTAAAAGTAAGAAGATACAAGATAAAAGTACCAAGATGATTGGAGTTAAAATTCCAAATCCAATAACAGGTAAAACTTTTTTTGTTGTTAATAAAGAATGGTTATTTTTTAAGAACTTAGGAGCAATCCATAAGCATAATAACCAGATAGTAATTACTGTAATTAGAAAAGTGATTAATCTTATCAATTGGTTTTGAAGGTTATTTTCTTTGAATAGATTGCTTGGCTCAAATTTAGTTTCTCCTGTAACAATTCCTTCTGGAATACTCAATTCACTTGGAGCTGTATAATGTAAGTTTCCAGTAATAGAAGCTCTTTTTTCGTTGTTAGAATCGTCTGTTTTTACAAAATTATAAGTATTGGAATTTACAAAAGCGTTTCTTCCAATGGTGCCAAAGATATTCATATTGTTACTACCAACATGAATGTCTCTATAAATGTATCCATTGATGGTTATGTTTTGAGATGCTGAGTATAGGTCATATACCACACCATTGATGGTTACATTTTTGGAAAATGTGAATAAGTTACTAAAGATATAACCTTGTTCTCCAATTGTAACATTACTTGCACAGATAAAAGCATCTCCACCAATTTGTGAATTGATGGTTACATTGTTAGCAAATACAAATAAGTTTCCATCTACAATGTAATCGATCACAACATTGTCACCTGTTAAGAAAATGTCTGATTTTTTAAAGTTTTCTTCTGTAATGGCAGTGGTATTATTGGCTGGATCATCTGTGGCATTGATTGGTACAGGTTCGTTATTTTCAGTAGTTACCTCTGGTGTTGAGTCAATGGGATTGATGATTTCATCTTCTGCTCGTACAATTGGTAAGGAAAGAGATAAAATGATTAAAGTTAAAATAATAATGGTTTTGAATTTGTTTTTTAACATTGAAAATCCTCCTAAAATTTAATCTATAATATGTTAAAATATATAACTTTATTTGGATTTTGTCAATAAAAATAAATTATTTTTTGCTTTTGGAGTAGTTGCAAAATTGCTTGATAACACAAACTTCGCATTGTGGTTTTCGTGCAATACAAGTATTTCTTCCGTGCCATACCAAAAAATGATTGACATCTTTTAAATATTCTTTGGGAAAAATCTTTAACAAATCTTGTTCTATTTTTTCAGGTTCTTTTTCTTTGGATAAACCCATTAAATTGGAAATTCTTTTGGCGTGTGTATCAACAGCAATTCCTTCAGCAATTCCAAAAACTTCTAATAAAATAACATTGGCACTTTTTCTTCCAACTCCTGCTAAGGTAGTTAACTCTTCCATACTATGAGGAACTTTACCAGAAAAGTTTTCTAAAATTTGTTTGGCACATTGTTTGATGTTTTTTGCTTTATTTTTATAAAATCCACAAGGGTGAATGATTTGTTCTAATTCGGTAAGTTCGATATCAGCAAAGTCCTGAATGGTTTTACAACGAGAGAAAAGAGCAGGAGTGGTTTGATTGACTCTTTCGTCTGTACATTGGGCAGATAGCATAACTGCTACGACAAGTTCAAATGGGGTTGTAAAATCTAGACTACAAGTGGCTTCTGGATATCGTTTTTTTAAATTTTCCATGATCGTAATGGCATCTTGTTTTTTCATGTATATCGCCTCCACTATTATTTTACAAAAGAAAGAAAGTGGTTGTCAAGATTGTAAAAGGTATAAAATAGGATATGACAAATTTGTCGAATTTTAGTTGACTTTAATTTAAAATAAAGATACAATAAACAAAAGCATGACAAAAGTGTCATACATAATTATAAAAACAAAGGTAAATAATAAACAAAAGAAGGGGTTGGATTGTAGATGAAAAAACAAAAGGGAATTACACTAATTGCATTAGTAATCACAATTATTGTGCTATTAATTTTAGCAGGAATAAGTATAGCAACTTTAACAGGAGAAAATGGAGTACTAACTAAGGCAAATACAGCCAAGGAAGAAAACGAGAAAGCATCAGCAAAAGAAAAAGTAGAAATAGCAGTAATGGGAAGTTTTGGAACCGATGGAAAAATAGATATGGATAATTTAAATAGAAACTTGAATGAAATAGAAGGAATCAACAAAGAAAAATCAAATTTGCCAATTGCAAGTTTACCAGCAACAGTGGTGGTAGATAATTATAAGGTAACAATTGCAGATAAGGGACAAGTAACAGTAGAAGGAGAAAATGAAGGAATAGAAGACAATAAAACATTACCATCAACAGCAGATACGAAGCCATTTTTACCAGAAGGGGCAGAGAAAGTAGAAGGAACTAATTTAGATACAGGGTTAGTAATAAAAGATAGCAATCAAAATGAATGGGTATGGATAGAAGTTCCAAAATCAATTTATGATGAGATGATAACCAGTACAGATTATGAAGGAATTGAAACAGCCATGCAAACTTATGCAAGTGATTACAGAAGTGATTGGACAGATACTTTTTATTCAAGTGAACAACATGGTTTTGCAAATGCTACAGAATACAATAACCATAAAAATAGTATGTTAAAAAGTGTATTTGAAAATGGAGGGTTTTATATTGGAAGATATGAGGCAGGAACCAATACACCAAGATTTTCGACTTCAGATAGTTTAACAACGCCAATCATTCAAAAAGATGTATATCCGTATAATTTTGTAACCTGTATCCAAGCACAAACGAAGGCAACAGAGCTAGCAACAGGAGGAAGACAAACAAGCTTAATGTTTGGAATTCAATGGGATTTGATTTTAAAGTTTATGGAAGAAAAAGGAGCAAAGACACAAACAGAATTAAAGATAGATTCAGCAGAATGGGGAAATTATAACAATAGTACATTTGAGGTGACAAGAGGAGCATATACAGTATCGCCAGATACAACAGATTCATGGAATAAAATAAGTGAAACGAATTCTTATACGAAACCAGCTTTAAGAGTATTATTAACAACAGGAGCAATAGAACGAAATTGTGTTAGGTATTTATGATTTAGCAGGAAATGTATGGGAGTGGACGCTAGAAAAAACTTTGGATACTAGTCGACCATCTGCTAATCGAGGGGGCTGTTACTATTATACTGGTTCTGAGAGACATGTTTTTTACCGTAACAATGTTAGCACGTCCTATACCAGCTATAATTATGGATTTCGTGTAGTTTTATGGTAGAACGAAACTCTGTTAAAAACGAAACTAAAAAAATGTTTAACATAAAAAGGAACCAATAATCAGTAAAAATAATATAATATACAAAAACAGTGGAGGTAATAATAGATGTTAAAATTATTTAGAAAGACATTAGCAATTTGCTTAATTGGTTTTGGTTTGGGAATTTTATTCGTATTATTACTTCCTATAACAGGCTGGTTATTTATGGTTGGTATCATTGTGATAGCAGTTGGATTTATGTGGCTAGCTTGTTAAAAATAAAGGAGGGAGATACATAATGACAGTTGTTGTAAAAAAAGTACCAAAATTTTTAAGGGGATTTGTAAAATTAATATTTGGTATCAAAGATTAAAGAGATTACAAAAATAAGAAATAAGAAAACAAAAAAAGAGCTTAGGCTCTTTTTACTTTACCATCTTTTAAACATTTTGCGCACACATAAATTCTTTTTGTTGTTCCATTCATATCAACTTTTACTCTTCTTAAATTAGGTTTCCAAGTACGAGGAGATCTTTTACTGATATGAGAACGAGTAATACTAAGTTTATTTCCGTGACTTGCTGTTTTTTGACAAATTTCACATACTGCCATCTTCTAAAGCACCTCCTAAATCTTCATAAATAAATTGACTATTAACAAGTTTATCATAAAAAGTGAAAAAACACAAGTATTTTTTTAAAAATAGTTTCAATTTTTATATATGTATGATAAAATGAACATAATTATAACACGAATGAGGAGAAATGATGGAAGTAGGAAAACTTAGAGAATTATTAGAACAAACAGATGATAAGTTGAGCATATTTAAAACATTAGATAC
>JAAVZN010000045.1 GCA_022791675.1 Clostridia bacterium
CGAGTTCTTCGATTTATTCTCTTGCTTAAGCTAAATATAGTATACTATATTTTTTATTATATGTCAAATACATTTGAAAAATTCATTTTTTTAGTTTTTTAAGTTATATATTTTTGATTCTCTTCTACTTTTACTATTGTAATTTTTTCAATAATTCTGATAAATCTTCATCATACTGATTACCATCACTAAGTATTTTCTGCTTTAGTTCTTCATCTATTTCAAAATTATCTATGGTCAGTTCAATATAATGTTTATATAATGAATTTCCTAGAACTATACCTATTGGTATAGATATTACGAAAGCAATCCCCAAAATATATAAACTATAATCTTCTAATATTCTTGTATTAATAGTTGATGCTATACCTACTAAAACAATGAATAATATTGCAAAGCATGTAAATATTAATGCTATCGTCGTTCCTATTTTAGGCGTTCTCAATTGTTCTTTTTCATTAGCATTCATATCACTATATAACTTCAAACCAGTAGAATATATTTTACTACAATTAGGACATCTACCATAACTTAGTCCAATATATCTATATGTACTCATGTGTTTACCTCCTTAAATTATATTTTTTTAATTTTATTTATCTATTTATTTAGCATTTAAATTATACCATATACATCTTTATAAAACTACTATATTTTACAATTTTTTTCGTAATCTTTTGCTTATATTCTTGCCTTACCAATAATCAAAATTGCTCAAAAGCAATTTTGCAGGATCAGGGCGACATCTCGAACCCACACAACTGCCTAAAAACGTGGTTTTTATCGGTATACGCTTTCTTTATGGCGATATCAAATAGATGTCTCGTTTTCTGTCAGAAAAAAGCCAATATAAATTAATAAATCTATATTGGTCAGATTGTTGACAAAGCCTAGAAAATTTCTAGACTTTGTCAACAATCTGAATAAGATAGAGCAAAAATGCTTTATCTTATTTTCCATTTTGATGTTTAAAAATTAGAAAAGTTATATAAGAATTTATTTTATCATAAATTAATGAAAAAAATGTTGAACAAAAACGAAAAGTATTATATAATGAAATTACAAATGATAAGGAGAAAACAATTTGAAAAATAAAAATTTTTCAAATTATTTTATGCCTAGAAAGGAATGTAGAAAATGGAAAAAAGTTTCAGCGAAAGTTACAAACAAGCAGGAGTAGATGTAACAGCAGGATACCAATCAGTAGAATTAATGAAAGAAGCAGTAAAAAGCACCTATCATGCAGGAGTGATTTCAGACTTAGGAGGATTTGGAGGATTATATGCCTTAAATACGGAGAAAATAAAAGAACCAATTTTAGTTTCAGGTACAGACGGAGTAGGTACCAAATTAAAGTTGGCTTTTTTAATGAACAAGCATGATACCATTGGTCAAGATTGTGTGGCTATGTGTGTTAATGATATTATTTGTTGTGGAGCAAAGCCATTGTTCTTTTTAGATTACATGGCACTGGGAAAAAACGTACCAGAAGTTGTGGCAACGATTGTAAAAGGAGTGGCAGATGGTTGTAAAATGGCAGGGTGTAGTTTAATAGGAGGAGAAACAGCAGAAATGCCAGGATTTTACCAAAAAGGAGAATATGACTTAGCTGGATTTTCTGTAGGTGTAGTAGAGAAAGAAGAAATGTTGGATAGTCAAACCATACAAGTAGGGGACAAAGTCATTGGAATTGCCTCTTCTGGTGTTCACTCAAATGGATTTTCTCTAGTGAGAAAAATTTTTCATATCGATGAAGAAACAGTAAAGGAATACAAAGAAGAACTGGGAATGTCATTGGGAGAGGCACTACTAACTCCTACCAAAATCTATGTAAAGCCAATATTAGAATTGTTAAAAAATGTAACGGTAAAAGGTATTTCACATATTACAGGAGGAGGATTTTACGAAAATATGCCACGTATGTTAAGAGATGGTGTATCCTTAAAAATTCAAAAAGATTCTTATCCAGTATTACCAATTTTTAAATTGATTCAAAAAGAAGGGGAGATTCCAGAAAGAGATATGTATAATACCTTCAATATGGGAATTGGAATGGCCGTTATTGTAAAGGAAGAAGAAGCTAAAAAGGCAATTGAAATTTTGGAACAACAAGGGGAAAGAGCTTATATAATAGGAGAAGTAATCGAAGGACAAAAAGAGATCGAAATAAAATAAAGGAGGGTTCCAATGGAAGTAAAAAGAATTTTTGTGAAAAAGAAAAAAGGATTTGATATTGAAACAAAAGAATTATTAGCTGATATCCAAGAGAATTTAGGAGTAAAAGCATTAGAAAATGTAATTATTTTAAACAGATATGATGTAGAAGGAATGACAGAAGAAACATTAAAACAAGCACGAAATACGATCTTTTCTGAACCACAAGTAGACGAAAGTTTTCTAGAAGAATATCCATTCGAAGAAAAGGATCACACATTTGGAGTTGAATTTTTACCAGGGCAATTTGATCAAAGAGCAAATGCCCTAGAAGAATGTTTGCAAATTTTACAAGATGGAAAAAGACCAACAGCTCGATCTGCTAAAATTTATATATTACAAGGAAATTTACAGCCACAAGAATGTGAAAAGATTAAAAAATATATGATTAATCAAGTTGATTCCAGAGAATGTTCTTTAGAAAAAACAAATAATTTGCAACAAAAGATGGAAGTTCCAGAAGATGTAGCAGTAGTAGAAGGATTTATCAATATGACAGAAGAAGATTCCCACAAATTTTATGCCAAATATGGATTTGCTATGGATTTTGCAGATTTACAGTTCTGTCAAAATTATTTTAAAGAAGTAGAAAAAAGAGATCCAACAATGACGGAGATGAAAATGATAGATACTTATTGGTCAGATCATTGTAGACATACTACTTTCTTAACTAGATTGGAAGTACTAGATATAAAATGGGAATTGCTAAATCAAGTATATCAAGACTATTTGAAAGCAAGAGATATCGTCTATGAAAACAAAAAAGCAAAAGATATTTGCTTGATGGATTTAGCAACGATTGCAGGGAAAGAATTAAAAAAAGCAGGTTATATGAAGGAATTAGACGAATCAGAAGAAATCAATGCTTGTAGTATCAAGGCTGATATTTTAGTCGATGGAAAGCCAGAAGAATATTTAATTATGTTTAAAAATGAAACGCATAATCACCCAACTGAAATTGAACCTTTTGGTGGAGCAGCAACATGTTTAGGAGGGGCAATACGAGATCCATTATCGGGAAGAGTCTATGTGTATCAGGCTATGCGTGTAACTGGCTGTGGGGATCCTAGAAAAACGGTAGAGGAAACACTAGCGAATAAATTACCACAAAGAAAGTTAACCAATGAAGCAGCAAGAGGCTATAGCTCTTATGGAAATCAAATTGGACTTGCAACTGGTCAAGTAGCAGAAATTTATCACGAAGGTTATGTGGCAAAACGTTTGGAAATAGGAGCTTTGGTTGGAGCAGGACCAAAAGAAAATGTGGTTCGAACCAGACCAATTCCAGGAGATATCGTTATTTTATTAGGTGGAAAAACTGGTAGAGATGGTTGTGGAGGTGCAACAGGTTCTTCCAAAGCACATACCAGCGAATCGATAACAACTTGTGGTGCAGAAGTACAAAAAGGGAATGCACCAGAAGAAAGAAAAGTCCAAAGATTATTTAGAAAACCAGAAGTAACAAAAATGATTAAAAGATGTAATGACTTTGGAGCAGGAGGCGTATCAGTTGCTATTGGAGAATTAGCAGACGGATTGGTAATTCATTTAGATCAAGTACCAAAAAAATACGAAGGGCTTGATGGAACCGAACTTGCTATTTCGGAATCACAAGAAAGAATGGCAGTGGTAGTCGATAAGCAAAATGCAGATCAACTAATTGCTTTTGCTGAAGAAGAGAATTTAGAAGCAACCATTGTGGCAGAAGTGGTGGAAGAACCAAGAATTAAAATGTATTGGAGAGGAAATTTAATTGTTGATATTGCAAGAGAATTTTTAGATACCAATGGAGATGTAAAAAATGCAACAGTTCAAGTCGTAAAACCAGAAGAGGAAAAATCATATTTTAAACAAGAATCAGTAAAAGATATAAAAACGAAATGGGAAGAAATCATTACCGATTTGAATTGCTGTTCACAAAAAGGATTAGTTGAACGTTTTGATAGTAGTATTGGAGCTAATACCGTAATCATGCCTTATGGAGGAAAATATCAATTAACACCAGCATTAGGAATGGTAGCAAGAATTCCTACTTTAAAAGGATATACAGAGAGTGGAACGATTATGACTTATGGATATAATCCTTATATTGCAAGTTGGAGCCCATTCCATGGAGCTGTATATGCGATCATTGAATCTGTTTCCAAATATGTAGCTTTAGGTGGTGATTACAAAAAAGCATATTTAACATTGCAAGAGTACTTTGAAAAATTAAGGAATGAACCGACCAGATGGGGAAAACCATTGGTTGCTTTATTGGGGGCGTATCTTGTGCAAAAAGAGTTGAAAATACCAGCAATCGGAGGTAAGGACAGTATGTCTGGTTCTTACAATGAATTGGACGTACCACCAACATTAGTATCTTTTTGTATTGGAGAAACCAATACCAAAAAAGTAGTATCCAATGAATTTAAAAAAGCAAATTCCAAGGTAGTGTTCTTAAAAACGAAAATGGGAAAAGAGGATATTTTAGATTTTGAAGATTTAAAAGAAAATTATGAAATAATACATCATTTAATAGAAGAGGAAAAAGTAAGATCTGTAAGTACGATTACCAATGGTGGTATAGCAGACATGATTACGAAAAGCTGTATGGGAAATAAAATTGGATTTAAGTTAGAAGAAAAAACATTGGATTTATTTTATCCTTATTATGGATCTTTTGTGATCGAACTAAAAGATGGAGTGGAAGTAGAAAAAGCTGAAATGCTAGGAATGACAATACAAGAAGAAAAAATTGTGATTCATGATGACTTAACTTTATCATTGGATCATTTAATTGCTATGTGGGAAGAGCCACTAGAAAAAGTATTTCCAACCAAAGTAAAAACAGAAAACAAAAAGGCAAATCTTTTATTAAGTGACAAGACTTGTACTTTAAAACGTAGCATGCCGATTACGAGACCACGTGTGTTTATTCCAGTATTTCCAGGAACAAACTGTGAATATGATGTGGCAAAAGCTTTTGAAGATGCTGGAGGAATTGCTAATATGGTGGTGTTTAAAAATTTAAAGCCAGAAAATATTACAGAATCCATTGAAGTTTTTGCCAAAGAAATTGAAAAATCACAAATCATTATGATACCAGGTGGATTTAGCAGTGGGGACGAACCAGATGGTTCTGGGAAGTTTATAGGAGCTGTATTTAGAAATCCAAAACTAAAAGAGTTAATTCAGAAACATCTTTATGAACAAGATGGATTAATGCTAGGAATTTGTAATGGATTCCAGGCACTTGTAAAATTGGGATTATTACCTTATGGCGAAATTCGAGAAATGAACGAGAAAGCACCAACTTTGACTTTTAATACAATTGGAAGACATGCTTCTAAAATGGTTCAAACAAAAGTGGTATCCAAATTATCTCCTTGGTTTAGTGAAGTAGAGCTAGGCGAAGAATTTACCATTCCAATTTCTCATGGAGAAGGAAGATTTATGGTATCAGAAGATTTGAAAAAAGAATTGTTTGCAAAAGGACAAATTGCGACACAATATGTTGATTTAGCAGGAAATCCAACGTATGATATTCACTACAATCCAAATGGTTCCATAGATGCCATTGAAGGTATTACTAGCCCAGATGGTAGAATTTTGGGTAAAATGGGACACTCTGAGAGAAGCTATCGAGAGATAATAAAAAATATACCTGGTAGAAAAGATCAAAAATTATTTGAAGCAGGAATCAATTATTATAGATAAATTAAGAGGAAGGAGAAGAAAAATGGAAAACAATCAATATGTAACACCATTATCTGGAAGATATGCCAGCCAAGAAATGAATCAATTATGGTCAAATAACAGCAAATATTCTACTTGGAGAAAACTATGGGTTGCTTTGGCAGAAACGGAAAAGGAATTAGGAATTGATATTACAGATGAACAAATAGAGGAAATGAAACAAAATATAAATCAAATTGACTATGATATCGTAAGCAATAGAGAAAAAGAGTGTAGACATGATGTTATGGCACATGTATATGAATTTGGACAAAAATGCCCAAATGCTAAGCCAATCATTCATTTGGGAGCAACTTCATGCTATGTAACAGACAATACAGATGTAATTTTAATAGAAAAAGCATTACAAATCATTAAACAAAAATTAATTAATGTGATTAACAATCTAAAAGAATTTGCTTTGAAAAATAGAAATATCACTTGTTTGGGATATACACATTTTCAACCAGCTCAATTAACAACAGTTGGTAAAAGAGCAACTTTGTGGTTACAAGATTTAATCGAAGATTTAGAGGAATTAGAATTTGTACAGAGTCATCTAAAATTATTAGGGTGCAAAGGGACAACGGGAACGCAAGAAAGTTTTATGAAATTATTTAAGGACGAAGAAAAAGTGAAACAAATTGATGGTAAAATTGCTGAGAAAATGGGATTCCAAAAAGTATATGCGGTATCTCGGACAAACCTATACTAGAAAATTAGATAGTCGCGTTTTAAATGTATTATCACAAATTGCTCAAAGTTGTTCAAAATTTGCGAATGATATGAGATTATTACAACATGAAAAAGAATTAGAAGAACCATTTGAAAAAGGACAAATTGGTTCATCAGCTATGGCATATAAAAGAAATCCAATGAGAAGCGAACGAATTAACTCGTTAGCAAGACATGTTATGATTTTATCAATGGATCCAACAATTACATCAGCGACACAATGGCTAGAAAGAACATTAGATGATTCTGCTAACAAAAGAATTTGCGTACCAGAAAGTTTCTTGGCAGTTGATAGTATTCTAATTTTATATGCTAATATTTCGAAAAATATTGTTGTGTATGAAAATGTAATTCAAACCAATATGATGCAAGAATTACCATTTATGGCAACAGAAGAAATTTTAATGAATGCTGTATTAAAAGGTGGAGATCGTCAAGAATTGCATGAGAAAATTAGAATTTACTCAATGGAAGCAGGAAAACAAGTAAAAAACTTTGGAAAACCAAACGATTTAGTAGAACGAATTGCAAATGATGAAACATTTGGTTTAACAAAAGAAGAAATTATGGAAGCTTTAAATCCAGAAAACTTATGTGGTCGAGCACCAAAACAAGTAGAGGACTTTATTGCCAATAACGTTAATCCTATTTTAGAAAAATACAAAGATTTAATCCAGAACGAAGAAATGGAAGTAAAAGTGTAAAAAAGACGGGGATTAGAGGGGATTAGAGGGACGTTCCTTAAAATCCCTGTTTGAAAATTAGGGACATTCTTTGTGATAAATTAGAAAAGATTAGAAGAGGATACCAGAATCTCTAAAACAGGGATTTTAAGGAACGTCCCTCTAATCCCCTCTAATCCCTAAAGAAAAGGAGAGAAAAAGTATGAATAAATGTTTGTTGTTAGGAAATGGTGGTCGAGAGGCAGTATTAGCAGAACAAATTAGTAAAGGATTTAGTTTATATGCTATTTTGCCTTATGCGAATCCATCTGTTGTTCAAGCCGTAGAAAAGTCAGGGGGAAAAGTGATTCTTGGTGATCCTTTTGATCAAGAACTTGTTAAGAAATTTGTGCAAGAAGAAAAAATTGAGGCTTGTGTTGTTAGTCAAGATAATTTATTACAAGAAGGGTTAATTGATTTAGCAAGGGAACTTGGCTTAAAGACATTTGGACCAACAGCAAAGGGAGCAAAAGTTGAATGGAGCAAAAGTTATGCACTGGATATTGTTCAAAAATTAGCACCTGAAATGGTTATTAGAAATGAAAGTATAGATACATTAGAAAAATTAGAAGAAGTTATGAAAAATTATGAAGAGGATAGTTTTGTTGTAAAACCAGAAGGATTAACAGGAGGAAAAGGAGTAAAAGTAGGAGGAATCCACTTTAATGGAAGACAAGAAGGAATGGAATATGCAAAAGACTGTTTACAAGCAGATGGAACTGTTATTATACAAGATAAAGTAGAAGGAAGAGAATTTACTGTTATGGCTTTAACAGATGGAAAAAACATTGTTGTAACGCCAACTACTTTTGATTATCCATATCGTTTTGATGAAGACAAAGGACCAGGAACTGGTGGAATGGGGTGCTTGAGTTTTGAAAATGGATTATTACCATTTTTAGAGCAAAAAGATATCGACCAATGTAGTAAATTAATAAAAGATACGATTCAATATGTGAATCAAGATAATTTGGAATTTACTGGTGTTATTTATGGAGGATTTTTCAAATGTAAACAAGGCATTAAATTTATAGAATTTAATGCAAGATTTGGAGATCCAGAGGCAATTAATGTGTTAAATTCTTTAGAAACACCTTTTTGTGAAGTAATGGAGAATATATGGGAACAAAAATTATCAGAGGAAAACTGTAAATTTAAAAAGAATTACACTTTTACTGTCTATGTAGTAAGCCCAGATTATGCGATTCAAAAAGCGGATCCAATTGAATTTACTTTGAATACGAAGGCAATTTTAGAAAGTGATGCTAAAATTTATTTTGCGAGTACAAAGCCAGCTGGTGAAAATTGTTACCAATCGGTTGGAACTTCAAGATTGTTTGCCATTCATACGAATGGGAATACACTAGAAGAGGCAAGAAAAAAAGCCTACGAGGCAATAGAAAACAATATCGATCGTAAATTGGATTATAGAAAAGATATTGGAGAAATTTATGAACATTAAAAATCATAGTTCATGATGAACAAAACGATTTAGAACTTCGATTAGCTGTAACTTTTCAGCGGTTTGTACTTTGGCAGACAAAGTTTGAGCTGTATCAGATGGAAGAACATCAACTTTTGTTTGGCTGATAATATTCCCCTTATCATATTCAGAATTAACAAAATGAATGGTAGCACCACTTTGTTTTTCACCAGCCGAAATTACTGCTTCATGGACATGCATACCATGCATACCTTTTCCACCAAATTTTGGTAGTAAAGAAGGGTGAGTGTTGATGATTGTATATTTTTCAAGTAACTTTGGACCAATCATTTTTAAATAACCAGCCAAAACAATTAAATCAATCGAATAATTTGATAATACTTCAGATAATTCAATATCTCTTGATTCAAACTTTTTGTTCTGAATGATATGAGTATTAAGATGATGAGCTTCTGCTCTTTTTAGGCAATAAGCATCTGCCTGATCGGAAACAACTAAATCAATTTGAGCTTCTAATTGATGGTTATCAATACTATCAATAATAGATTGTAAAGTGGAACCATTACCAGAAGCAAATACAACTAAGTGATACATATATAAATTACCTCCTATTTACCTTAATAGTTTAGCATGAAATTAGGACAAAGTCAATTTTTCTCATGATTTGAGAAGAAGAAAGGAAGAAGAATGTTTGATAAAGTAAAAGAAGAATGTGGTGTATTTGGAATTTATGCCAAAGAAGCAAAAGAAGATTTGGTAGGTCAAGTTTGTGTTGGCTTATCAGCCTTACAACATAGAGGAGAAGAAAGCTGTGGAGTGGCAATTAATGAAGATGGGATATTGCATTTTCATAAAGATGTTGGATTGGTTTCAGAAGTTTTTACAAAAGAAATGCAAAGGGATATGCCACAAGGAAAAATGGCAATTGGTCATGTTCGTTATTCAACAACAGGAATTAGTAAAAAAGAAAATGCACAACCAATGGTAGTAAGACATAAAAAAGGAAATTTGGCATTGGTTCATAATGGTAATATAACCAATGCAGTAGAATTAAAAAAAGAATTAGAAGAACAAGGGGCAATTTTTACAACAACGAGTGATACAGAAATTATTTGCCACATTATTGTAAGGGAAAGATTAAAAACACAATCCATTGAAGAAGCAGTAAAAAACACCATGAAAATTATAAAAGGAGCATATTCTCTTTTAATTCTATCACCACAAAAAATGATAGCAGTAAGAGACCCACAAGGGTTTAGACCTTTATGCATGGGGAGTTTTGAGGAAGAGATAGTGTTTGCTTCTGAAAGTTGTGCTTTAGATATTATGGGTGCTACTTTTGAACGTGATATTGAACCAGGAGAAATTGTAACCATTACCAATAATGAAGTGAAAAGTGAAAAGTTTTTACCAAATGAAAAGAAAGGAATGTGTGTATTTGAATATATATATTTCGCGAGACCAGATTCTACCATTGATGGAATTAATGTTCATTTGTTTCGTGAAGAGGCAGGAAGGTGTTTAGCAAAACAAGCTCCTGTGGAAGCTGATATTGTGGCTTCTGTTCCAGATTCAGGAAATGATGCTGCATTAGGATATTCAAAGCAATCTAAAATTCCTTATGATATTGTATTTGTAAAAAGTAAGTATGTGGGTAGAACTTTTATACAAAATACACAAAATAAAAGAAAAAAATTAGTTAATTTAAAATTGAATCCGTTAAAACACACGGTAAAAGATAAAAAGATCGTTTTAGTAGATGATTCTATTGTAAGAGGAACTACCATTACGAAAATTATTAAATCACTAAGAGAGGCTGGTGCAAAGGAAGTTCATATTCGAGTAGCTTCTCCTGCTTTTGTTGATGTTTGCTATTTTGGAACAGATGTTGATAAAAAAGAAAATTTGATTGCACACGGCAAAACAGTAGAAGAAATTAGACAAGAAATTGGAGCTGATACTTTGGAATATCTAAGCTTGGATAGTTTAAGAGAGATCACAAAGTCTTGCAAAGTGAATGGATTTTGTGATGGGTGTTTTACTGGTAAATATCCAATTGAAGTGCCTAAGAATATTGATAAAGATAAGTTTGAAAAAATACAATTTTAAAGAAAAGGTGATCAAAATAGATCACCTTTTCAATATTATTTAAAATCTTTTCCAGTAAGTATTTGATAGGCTTCTTTATATTTTTTTACAGTTGTATCAATTACTTCATCAGGAATTGGATCACCAGCTTCTGGATCATAACCAGTAGATTTAATCCAATCACGCAGATATTGTTTGTCAAAACTTTTTTGACTTTTGCCAACTTCATAATCATTAACAGACCAAAACCTACTAGAATCAGGAGTTAAAACTTCATCAGCAATAACTAGGTTACCATTTTCATCAATCCCAAATTCAAACTTGGTGTCAGCAATAATGATACCTTTAGTTAAAGCATATTCAGCACATTTTTTATAGATTTCAATTGTTTTATCACGTAGTTGTTCTGCTAAATTTTTTCCAATCAAATCAGATACTTCTTCAAAAGAAATATTTTCATCATGACCCTCAGAGGCTTTTGTAGTTGGGGTAAAAATTGGTTCAGGCAATTTTTCGGATTCTTGCAATCCTTCTGGTAATCGAATACCACAAACAGTTCCATCTTGTAAGTAACTTTTCCAACCAGAACCTGTGATATAACCTCTTACGATACATTCAACTGGTAGCATTTTTAATTTTTTTACTAGCATACTTCTGCCTTCGAATTCTGGTGTTTGACATGCTTCTGGAAAGTCTTTTAAATCTGTTGATATAACATGATTTGGAATAATAGTTTGGATAAAATTAAACCAAAAAGCAGAGATTTGATTTAAAATTTTTCCTTTATCTGGAACAAGACTTGGCAGAATATAATCAAATGCAGAGATTCGATCAGAAACAACAAGTAAAAGCTTATCGGAATCTACTTCATAAATTTCACGAACTTTACCACTACTAATTTTTTTCATTTTTAAACCACCTTTATTATTTATTTTGGGGACTACATATTGGATAAATAAGCTTCATATCCAAGTTGTTGTAATTTTTCATCTTTATTAGATACTGCAGTTTTTAAAGAATCTTTAAAATCAGCTAATTTATTTTTGATTGTTTCATTTCCTACTGCTAAAATAGAAGTTGCTAAAATTCCAGCATTCTTGGCTCCATTGATAGCAACTGTTGCAACAGGAATACCAGAAGGCATTTGAACAATTGAATACAAAGAGTCTACTCCTCCTAAAGATTTGGTGTAAATTGGAACACCAATGACTGGAACAGTAGGTAACATGGCAGAAAATACTCCAGGTAGATGAGCACTACCACCAGCACCAGCAATGATTATTTTGACACCATTTTCTTTTAAAGTTTTAGCATATTCAGTAGCTTTTTCTGGTGTACGATGAACAGAAAGAATTTTCATTTCATAAGAAATTCCCATCTGATCTAAAAACTTAGCGCAATCTTTCATAATTGGTAAATCGGAATCGCTTCCCATAATAATAGATACATCAATATTTTTCATTATTTCCTCCTTTTTTGATACAACTCCTTTTTTCTTTTTCCATAAAATCCTCACATTTCGTATTTTTTAATGCAATTGTATTATAATATAGATAAAAAAAAGAAGCAACCTTTTTTGAATTTTTATTGTAGTTGAAACGAGAGAATTAAATTAAAAAGTTTTAAAGAAGAAAAAAGATGTTGAAAAAAGAACATCTTTTTCTTTATATGCCTTTTGTTCTATTATAACAACTAATTAATATACATGTAAAAAAGGAGGAATCAGATTTAGTATGAAAAACATAAAATATGGAATGATTGGGATTTTAATCATAACAATATTTTCTTTAAGTATCCTTTCTATGCAGGCAAAAGAAAAAGAAATAACAACCAATGCTGAGGTCATAAGGAATCAAAAAATAGGTTGGGGAATTAAGAGAAATAGTAATCATGAACAGCCAGACTGTGGAAGTAGTAATCGAAAAGTATTGGAAGAAAACAAAGGGATCTGTTTAGGAAACAAAGAAAAAAAGAATATTTATCTTACTTTTGACGAAGGGTATGAAGCAGGTTATACGCCACAATTATTAGAGATACTAAAAGAAAATAATGTAAAAGCAACTTTTTTTATAACAGCACACTACGTTAATACACAACCAGATTTAATAAAGAGAATGATAGAAGAAGGTCATACAATAGGAAATCATACTTGTCGACATTATAGTATGCCAGAACTAAGTGAAGAAAAAATCAAATCAGAAGTTATGGAATTGCACCAAGTAATCCATGAAAAATTTGGTTATGAAATGAAATATATAAGACCACCCAAAGGAGAATATAGTGAGAAAACCTTACAAACAACCAATCAATTAGGATATACAACCGTTATGTGGTCTTATGCTTATGAAGATTGGAACGAAGACAAACAACCAGAGGAAGAAGCTTCCATCAAGAAGTTACTTGATAATTTGCATAATGGAGAAATCATATTATTACATGGAAACTCAAAAACCAATACCAATATTTTGGATCGTGTAATAAAAGAAACAAAAAATATGGGATACGAATTCAAATCACTAGAAGAATTTGAAGGGGATTAGAGGGACGTTCCTTAAAATCCCTGTTACAGGGATTTTAAGGAACGTCCCTCTAATCCCTCAAACAAGAAAGGATATTTTTATGAAAAAGAGAAATTACAATAAAATTGATCAAA
>JAAVZN010000046.1 GCA_022791675.1 Clostridia bacterium
TCCAATTTAATGGAAGAACTAACCAAAAAGAATACAAGTTTTATATCTATCAAAGAACAATTTGATACAAGCACGCCGATGGGGCGAGCCATGATGTTTATTGCTAGTGTATTTGCACAGTTAGAAAGAGAAGTCATAGCAGAAAGAATCAGAGATAATATGATAGAACTTGCCAAGACTGGAAGATGGCTTCGGTGGGATAACACCTACAGGATTTACTAGCCAAAGGTATGAATTGGTAGATATCTATGAGCAAGACAAGGAAAATGTAATAGAAAAGAAGAAGAAAAAAGCATGTAAATTAGTAGAAGTAGAAGAAGAACTAAAAACGATTGATTTAATCTATCAAAAATTTGGAGAATTAAAATCACTAACCAAGCTAGAAACTTACCTTTTACAAAATAAAATCACAACCAAACAAGGAGCCAATTATTCAGCAGGAACATTAAGATTCATTCTAACCAATCCTGTCTATGCCAAAAATGATAAGTGTGTCGTTCAATATTTTCAATCAAAGGGAATACAAGAGATTTTTGCAGATGGAGAACAAGCAAAATTTGATGGAAACTATGGATTTATGGCATACAATAAATTAGAGGGAGAAAAAACAAGAGATATGTCACAATGGATTATTGCAGTGGGACTACATAAAGGAAGAATTAATGGGGCAGATTGGGTACGCTCGCAAGAATTAATCGAAAAGAATGCCGATAAAAGATATCGAGCCAATATCAAAAATGAAGCATTATTTTCTGGGATTTTAAGATGTTCAAAGTGTGGTTCTTATATGAGACCGAAAATGGCAGGAGGAAAACAAGAAAAAGGAAAGACAAGAAGATTTTATTATACTTGTGAGCGAAAAGATAAAAGTAAGGGAGTAAAATGTGATAGCAAAAATATAGCAGGTTTAGCATTGGATAAAATGGTAATGGAAAAATTAAAAGATATATTGGTACCAAATTCAGAAATAGGGAAAGAACTTAAAAAATTATCGATTGGAAAAGAAAATAACCAAGAGAAAGAACAAGAAGAATTAAGCAAAAAATATAAGAAAAATCAAGAAGAAATAAAAAATTTGATTCATAGTTTAAAAAATATGGGAGAAGAGGTGGTCGAATTTGTAAATAGTGAACTCATGAAAATAAAAGAAGAAAATAAGGAAATTGAGGAGAAACTGGAACGAATAGAAAAAAATAAAATAAAAGAGAAACACAAAAAACAAAATGAGAATTTAGTAAGGGATATAATTCATCATTATTTTGAAACCTTTGATTGTTTCGATTTAAAATTAAAAAAAGACATTTTAAAACGATTGATTAAAGAGATGAAAGGAGAAGGCAAAAAAGTAGAAATCAGTTTATGGAATACCAAAATAGAAGAAAACGCAAAATGGCTGTTTTCAAACGATTATGAGAAAACAGTCCAATTTTCTAATCCAAAAGTCGCAAACAGAAAGGAAAAGCAATTTCCTTAGTTGTAACGATTCTAGAAAATTTAAATGGTTTTTTAAAAACAGATAAAGAAGTTATCAAAATGGCAAAAACTTTTCAAGCAAGTAAATTACAAATATTAATAAAGATTATTATACCAGCTAATTTATCAACTTTTATTAATTCTTTAAAGGTTAATATTGGACTTTCATTAGTGGGTGTCATATCAGGAGAATTTTTAGTTTCCAAAGCAGGACTAGGGTATTTAATTGTTTATGGAGGGCAAGTTTTTAAGTTAGATCTGGTCATGACAAGTGTCATTATATTAGGTGTTGTAGCAGGCATTATGTATGCAGGAGTATTGTTGTTAGAAAAAATAATTTTACATTCTAAAAAATATAGATAAATAAAAAGGGTTTCAATTTCTGGGTTCAGGATATTTGGAACTCTTTTTTTGTAAATTCACACATTCTTTAACTTGACATAAAATATACAAAACAAAAATAGGAGGTGTGAAATGAGTAAAAAAAGAATCATATTGATTGTAATTGTAGTTGTTTTAGCAATAGCAATTGGAATTTTTACGACGATGAAGAAAACAAATGAAAAAGAAAATTTACAAACCATAAATGTGAGTGAAGTAACACGTTCTGTTTTCTACGCCCCACAATATGTAGCCATCAATAATGGGTATTTTAAGGAAAATGGATTGGATATACAATTAAGTACAGGGCAAGGAGCAGAAACACCCCTTCCTTGCTGACAACATTTTGTGAAGATAGGAAAATCTCACAAAATCAAATAAAAGTGGAAAAGTATAATACTACTTATGAGGATATTGCAAATGTATTTTCTAAGATTAAAAATAAAGGAATATTGAATGAAACAATTATTTTGAAGGGACAAGCTAATTATAGAACAGAAATACAGAGGGGAAATAAAAGAACAAAAAGTAAATCTAAAAAGCATATTAAGAATGAAGAAGAATTTGAATTATAAAACAAGAGAAAAATAGAACTATAAGGTAAAGTCATAGGCAAAAAAGCTTGACTCACATTTGAACCCAATTTTTTTTAGTGCACCTGTTAAAAACTCCGTTTTTAAGCTGTATAAGGGCGATTTGTGGCTCGTCCTCTTCCTGAAAAATAGTGAGGCAATTTTCTGTATAGTTAAAAGGAGAATGGCTGAATTTACTTGAAAAAGATTAGTTTAGTTGATATAATTTAATAGTATAAATTGTTGTTGGAGTTGGTAATATGATAAATAAAAGTGATATATTTGAATTAGGAATAGGTACTTGGAAAATAGATTACGAAAATATTGAGAATGATATGCAATCATTAATTCATTCATATAATCTTGGACAAAATTATTTGGCTTTATCTATGCTTTATAATAATGGAGAAGTTGTTAGACAAATGAAGAAATTTATAGACAAAGTAGATAGAGATAAATTATTTATTGCTACAAATCTAGAGCCAACTATTGAGTGTAAAGATGATATAGAAAAACAATTAAATGAATATTTACAAATTCTTGATATAGAATATGTTGATATGTTTCAATTACATAAACCTTCATTCTCAAAAATTCCTCTAATAGATGTTTATAAAGAAATACAAAGATTAAAACTTTTAGGAAAAGTAAAATATATTGGGATTAGTAATGCAAGTCTGGAACAATTATTTTTAATAAATAAAGAAGTAAAAGTCGACTTTTTTGAGGGGATTTATAATTTAGAATGTAAAATATATGAAGATATAAAAGTCTTAGACTATTGTAATAAAAATGATATAAAGTTTTTATGCTATCAACCATTAAGGAGAAATAGAACAGCTAAAAGAAATTATCCATTATTAGTTGAATTAGCGAGTAAGTATAATAAAACTCAAAACCAAATTATACTTAATTGGATAATAAATGAAAAGAAAATGATAACATTAATAAAATCGACCAATATTAATAGAATCAATGAAAATAAACAAGCATTAGATTTCAAAATGGATATGGAAGATTATGAAAGATTAAATAATTTTAGAAGTGAAGAATTTGATAATGTAAAAGTGGATTGGAATGACAATGGTGGCATTTCAATAGACCAATTAGCAAATCAATTTGAATAAATATATAGAAAGTATTAGGAATTGTATTATTTTAAAGAACTAACTAAAAATTGATAGAATAGAGGTAGTTGTAGCATAAGCTAAAACTACCTCTAAAATATTTTAAAAAATATTTTTTAAAATACCCATTTGCATTTTATAGTTGCACTCTTAATAATTAGAGGGGAAGGGGGAAAAGCAAAAAAATACTAGAGTTTAGAAATGAAATAATATAACATTTTTCAGTGTTATATAGCCGATTCATGCCTGAAAGTTGATAGTAAAAAATTAACCAATAATATTTGAATATCCTAATATGATAGGAATACATTTAAAATAAGAGGTGTAAAATGCAGATAAACATTGATACAGGTAATAGCAAGAATTATATACATAATTTAGCATTTATAAAAGCATTGTTAATTAAAGAAAGTATTGAAAAATTAGATATAAGCTACGATGAAAAGATACAAGTAAAAAATGAAATTTTAGAATATTTACAAAATAATTAAGCTATAAGAATAAAATTTGCGCAAAATTATAATAATGATATAAATTTGTATAAAAATATTGCAAAAAAATAGAATAAAGTATATAATATAAATAGAATAAATAATAAAAAGAAGGTGAGAATATGAGTGATTATATTGAAAGAAGTATAGAAGAAAGACTTCATAAATTAGCGAAAGCATTTCCAGTCATTATGATTACAGGTTCAAGACAAGTTGGAAAAACTACACTATTAAATAAAATACAAAAAAAAGAAAATGATAAAATAAATTATATATCTTTAGATAATTTATCAATAAGAGCATTAGCTATTGAAGAACCAGAAATATTTTTAGAAAGATATAAACCGCCACTAATAATAGATGAATTCCAATATGCACCTAAATTATTATCTTATATCAAAATAATAGTAGATGAAAAAAGACAGCAACATCTAGAAAATAAAGAAGTGGAAGCATCTGGATTATACTATTTAACAGGATCACAAGTATTTCATACCATGAAGAATGTTAGTGAATCCTTAGCAGGAAGAGTTGGAATATTAGAATTGTATCCATTATCCAATAGAGAAATAGAAAAGAAGAAGGATAAAATGTTCTTACCAATATACGAAGAACTGGAAAAAAGAGAAAAAGCAAATAGATTAGAAGTTGATAAATTATATGAAAAAATATTAAAGGGAAGTTATCCAGAATTATATTCAAATCCCAACATAGAGCCAAAAGACTTTTTTGAAACGTATATAAAAACATATATAGAAAGAGATATAAGGGAACTTATTAATGTAAAAGATGAAACAAAATTTCTAAAATTTATTGAATCAATTGCAGTAAGAACAGGACAGGAATTAAACATAAATGACATATCCAATTCAATAGAAATAAACAATATGACAGCACAAAATTGGTTATCTATTTTAGTAAGTACAGGATTAGTGTATTTATTACAACCATATTCAAACAATAATGTATCTAGGATAGTAAAAAGACCTAAAATTTATTTTATGGACACAGGATTAGCTTGTTTTTTAGCAGGATATATGGACAGTATAACATTAGAAAGAAGTGCATTTAATGGGGCAATTTTAGAAACTTATGTTGTAACAGAAATGATTAAATCATTTTCAAACCAAGGTTTAGATAGTAGAAAATATTTATATTATTATAGAGATAATAATGGAAAAGAAATAGATTTAATTATTATCTATAATAATAAGGTATATCCGTTAGAAATAAAGAAAAGCTATAACCCAGGAAAACAAGCAGTAAAGAATTTTGATGTTACACAAAAATTTGGAATGGAAATAGGGAATGGTGGAGTAATATGTTTAACAAAAGATATATTTCCAATTGATAAAAATAATAATTTAATACCAATTGAATTACTTTAAAAATAATAAAACAAAGAATTACTAAAATAAAAAATAGTAGTTCTTTTTTTATTGCTTTAAAGTATGTAAAACAAAATAACAGAATAAATTTTAATATAAGTTAAGCAAGGGGGAAAAATGAAAAAGAAACTTAGAATAGCCATATATTCAAGAAAATCGAAATATTCAGAAAAAGGAGACTCCATAGGAAATCAAATAGAACTAGCCAAAGAATATATCAAAAAGAACTATCCAGAAAATGAATATGAAATACAAACTACAATATTTGAAGAAGAAGGATTTTCAGGAGGAAATATAGAAAGACCAAAATTTAAACAATTTTTAGAAGAAGAAAAAGAA
>JAAVZN010000047.1 GCA_022791675.1 Clostridia bacterium
GGAGCAACAAAGAACGATGCTGAAGCAGCATTAAACGCATTCACACGCGTTGTAACAGACACACTAGTAAACGGAGACACAGCTCAATTAGTTGGATTTGGATCTTTTGAAGTAAGAAAAAGAGCTGCAAGAAAAGGTAGAAATCCCCAAACTAAGGAAGAAATCAAAATACCTGCATCAAAAGCTCCAGTATTCAAAGCTGGTAAAGCATTAAAAGATTTAGTAAACAAAAAATAAGAATTTATATAAAAATATAAATATATGAAGGTAAAAAAGAGGCTAGAAATAGTCTCTTTTTTCAATTCTTAAATAATTGAGATGAAAATATATTTTTTTTTCGACATAACTTTACAGAATATTCCAAAAATGGTATAATTTGGAATGAAGAGAAAAGAGGAAAATGAATGGCAAAAAAATATTTAGAAAAAAATGTATTGAATGCAACAATAGAGAGATTAGAAATCATATTCCAAAATTTTGAAAATATTTATTTTAGTTTCAGTGGAGGAAAAGATAGTTCTGTTATGATTCAATTAGCCAATAGAGTAGCTAAGAAGATGAACAAAAAGTTTGATGTTTTATTCATTGATTTAGAAGCACAATATCGTTATACCATTGAACATGTTGAAGAATTAAAGCACTTACCACAGATTAGGGATTTTTATCACATCGCATTACCAATTGCCTTAAGAAATGCCGTATCTGTATTACAGCCAAAGTGGATTTGTTGGGAAGAAGAAAGCAAACATTTGTGGGTAAGAAGCATGCCAGAAAATTGCATCAACATTCATAATTGTCCATTTCCTTGGTTCAAAAAGGGAGAAGAATTTGAAGAATTTATTTTACAATTTGCTAGTTGGTATCAAGAGAGATATCAGGGAACAGTAGCATGTGGAATAGGAATTCGAACCGATGAAAGTTTAAATCGATTTAGAACCATAGCATTTCAAGATAAAAAGATTACATTTAAAGGATACCATTGGACAACGAAACTAAAAATTAATGAAAAACATATTGATGTTTATAATTTTTATCCCTTATATGATTGGGCAACAGAAGATATATGGGGGGCAGTTAGTCAATTAGATCTAGAATTCAATTATATATATGAGTTGATGTATAAAAATGGAGTAAGTATTTATGAGCAAAGACTTTGTCAACCGTATGGAGATGACCAAAGAAATGGGTTAGATCAGTTCAAGGCATTAGAATATGATACTTGGAGTAAAGTATTAAATCGAGTTAACGGAGTAAATTTTGGAAATATTTATTGTAAAACAACAGCCTTAGGAAACATTAAATCTAGCAAACCAGAATTTATGACCTGGCAAGAATATACAGTATTTTTATTAGAAAGCATTGGAATATATAATAGGGATTTGATGTTACATTATTATCGAAAAATCAAAAAATTTATGATTTGGTACAAGAATAAATATGGTGTAGAATCAAAAAATATTCCAGATACAGCAGAATGTAAGTTGGAAAATCAAAAAAAAGCAATTTCTTGGAGAAGAATAGCACGAGCTCTTGAAAAAAATGACTTTTATTTAAGAAGATTATCTTTTGGACAAACGAAAAATGATGACAGAGAGCTAATGGAGATGATTCATAAGTGGGATAATTTATTAAATCAGAAAACAAAGACAGACGATAAAACATTACAAAAAATAATTGAAGAACAAAGAATGTAAAGGAGTAATAAATATGGTAGTAAAAATGATGAACAAAGATGAAAAATTTTATCAATATATGGGAAGGATTTTTGGTTCTAGAACAATAGAAAAACAGACCAATGATAGAATTTATGATGACGATAGCAAAGAATGGTATTTATATATTGAAGATGAAAGAGTAAAAGCATTTGTATCTGTTAATAAGAATATCATAAAAAATGTTTATACAACAAAAGATAGATATTTAGAAGATATTTTGAAAAAAATAAAAAAAGAAAAAGAGATAACCTATAGTATTGTAACTAATTTTTATACAGAAATTTACGAAAAATGTGGATTTGAAATTGGTAAAAATCAAGACTATAAAAATTTTGTAACAATCTATACAGAGAAAGCGATTGCTATGTTAATTGATTAAAACTTTAGGAAAGGGTAAAAATGAGAATGAAAAAAATAGAATTTCCAGTGCTAAACGTGAAAATGGTAGATATTGACAAAGTGATTGCCAATGATTATAACCCCAATAAGGTAGCTCCACCAGAAATGAAGCTTTTAAAACATTCCATTGAAGAAGATGGTTATACACAACCAATTGTAACTTATTACGATGAAGAAAGAGATATTTATATTGTAGTAGATGGATTCCACCGTTATCGATGTGCAAAAGAATATTTTCATTTGGATCAAATTCCAATTGTAACAATTGATAAAGATTTAGAAAATCGTATGGCAAGTACCATAAGGCACAATCGTGCAAGAGGTACCCATCAAATTATTGATATGTCACACATTGTTTTAACTTTGACACAAAATGGTTGGAATGAAAAAGAAATTTCAAAACATCTAGGAATGGAGTTAGATGAGATTATTCGTTTGAAACAAATTACAGGATTGAAGGAAATGTTTGCAAAGCATGAGTTTAGTAAATCTTGGGAAGAATTTGAAGAAAATAGAAAAAAGAAATAAAAAATATTATAATTGGAAAGTGTTGAAGTAATTTAAAATAGTATTTTCCAATTATAATATTTTTTTATGATGGTTCAAAAAAGCTATGATTTTTAGTCTAATTGTATGTGAATATCTCGCAATTGTTCACGTTTTACTTGACTGGGAGCTCCCATCATCAGATCTTGTGCTTTGCTATTAAGAGGAAAGGCAATGACTTCTCGAATGTTTTCAGAATCTGTTAATAACATAAGCATACGGTCAATACCTGGGGCAATACCAGCATGAGGAGGAGCACCAAACTGAAAAGCTGTGTACAAAGCACCAAATTTAGATTGTATTTCTTCTTCACGATAACCAGCCATGGAAAAAGCTTTTAACATGATTTCAATCGAATGGTTTCGAACAGCACCAGAAGAAAGTTCAATACCATTTACAACAAGATCGTATTGATAAGCTAAAATTTCGAGTGGATTTTTATGATTTAGAGATTCTAATCCACCTTGAGGCATAGAAAAAGGATTATGACTAAATGTTAAATTTCCAGATGGATCTTCTTCAAACATTGGAAAATCAACAATCCAAGTGAAAGCAAAAACGTTGGGATCAATTAGATTTAATCGTTTTCCTAATTCTTCTCTAATTTGTCCAGCAAGTTCAGTTGCTCTTTTTTTACTGTCAGCAATAAAGAAAATAGTATCTCCTTTTTTTAATTCAGCTAATTGTAACAATTCAAGTTTCAAATCATCTGGAATAAATTTATCAATAGGGCCTTTAAAAGTAGAATCTTCTTGTACTTCTAAATAACCTAAACCACTCATACCAATGGAAATAGCATATTGTAATAGTTTTTCGTGAAATCCTTTTGATAGATGTTGTTTGACGCAAATTGCTCTTACCGTTTGATTGATAAATGGTTTAAAAGTACATTTTTTAAAAAATTCAGATAAATCAATGATGAAAAGAGGATTTCTTAAATCTGGTTTGTCAGTTCCATATTTTAGCATAGCCTCGTTGTAAGAAATTCTTGGAAATGGGTAGTTGGTTATTTTTTTGTCAGAGAATTCTTTAAAAGTATGATAAATAACTGGTTCAATCGTTGAAAAAACATCTTCTTGTGTACTATAAGCCATTTCTAAATCTAATTGATAAAACTCCCCTGGAGCTCTATCAGCTCTTGCATCTTCATCACGGAAACAAGGAGCAATCTGAAAATATTTATCAATTCCTGAGACCATTAGTAATTGTTTGAATTGTTGTGGCGCTTGAGGTAAGGCATAGAATTTTCCAGCATGTAATCGGCTTGGAACCAAATAATCTCGAGCACCTTCTGGAGAGGAACTGGTTAAAATAGGAGTTTGTACTTCCAAAAATCCTTGTTCAATCATTTGGTTTCTTAAGAATTGAAGTAATTTTGCTCGTAATAATAGATTGTTTTTTAATGTTTCATTTCTTAAATCTAGGAAACGGTATTGAAGTCTTAGATCTTCTCTAATTTCTTGATTTGAATTGATTTCAAAAGGCAAAGATTTTGTTCTTTTTCCTAGAATTTTAATTTCTTCGATACGAATTTCAACCAATCCAGTTTCCAATTTTGGATTGATGGTTTCTTCCTCTCTTTTTTTGACTTCGCCATACACAGTAACAGAAGATTCTAATGGAATATGAGAAGCAAAATCAACATCACTTTCTTTACTGGAAGTAACAACTTGAGTGATGCCATACATATCTCTAATATCTAGAAATACAAGCCCTCCAAAATCACGAATTGTTTGGACAAATCCAGCAATTCTAACTTTTTTACCAACCTCCTTTAAACTAATTTCATTGCATTTACATGTTCGGTATTCTTTCATTGCAATCACGTTCCTTTCTATTTAAATGTTTTATGCAATGACGTTAATGAGTTTGGGTAACAAAAAACGTCCACTGCATTTAATGCAGGGACGAAATTATTATTTCCGCGGTACCACCCAGCTTGAAAATCTTATGATTTTCCACTTATTTTTAATACTCCAATGTGTTTCGCTTATTTTAGGTTGACTTTAAAGGGCTTACAGCCGGTGACCCTCATTCTCTTTCAAGTTCTCTAAAGGCTTTCATTGTACAAACGTAATTTTTATTTTGATTATTATTTTACAAAATATTTACAGATTTGTCAAGAACTATGCAAAAATTTCTGTAAAAAGATAATTATTATTTGAATTTCCGTTTTAGTCTTAAAAACTGAAATAAGTAGGTGTATAATAATAGTAAGGTGTTTTCATGTAGTTATTAAGGAGGAAAAATGAAGAAAAATTGGAAGCATATTAATTTAGAGCAAAGA
>JAAVZN010000048.1 GCA_022791675.1 Clostridia bacterium
GAAACAAAGGAAACGGAAACAAAGGAAACGGAAACAAAGGAAACGGAAACAAAGGAAACGGAAACAAAGGAAACGGAAACAAAGGAAACGGAAACAAAGGAAACGGAAACAAAGGAAACGGAAACAAAGGAAACGGAAACAGAGGAAACGGAAACAGAGGAAACAGAAACACAGCTGGACATTCAAAAACTTTTACAGAATATGCGATTTAATTCGATTATGAAGCAAGAGATGGAAATTAGAAATACAACCATCAGCAATGTATCAATATTGGGAAAAAAGTTAACATTAACTATACCACAGACTTATAAGATTGGATATATCGTGTTATCAGAAGAAAAAGTAAAGCATCCTATTGCAGGTAACAATATTTATCTTGAAAAAGGTGATATAGTGTTAGTAATGACTTATAAATTAAAACATAATGGATTATGTGTTGCAAGATATGAAATAACTGATATTCAGTCAGAAAATCATTCTATATATCTTGGAGATAATAAGATAAGTCATATTAATCAGATTGAAGCATTAGATTTGCCGAAAGAAGCAAAGAGAGAAGTTCGTAATTATTTTTCATTAGTTAGAAAAAACTAACTAAATCTAAATTAGTTATTCTATCAAGGGGGGAACACCGATATGGTGTTCTCCCTTATCCAATTAAGCAAACTTCAACTTGGAATTAGGCTAGATAGTTTATACATAATGTAAGAAATAAAGTAATAAAGGTTTAAAATTTTTGGATTTTTAATAATGTTAATCTATTATTTCAACATCTTTGAATATTTCATCATCAAAAATCCTTTAAGCTAATATTCAAAGCATCATAAATTAAAAATAAAGTATCAATACAAGGATAGGAAATTCTATCTCTATAAAATCATTAATAATAGAAGGACTCATTCCAGCATCATAGGAGAGTTTATATTGGGTGTATTTTTATCTGTAGATCCATGATGTTGTTCTATACAATATTTAACTACTTGCAATTTAAATTCATTTGAATATTTTGACATAAAAATGAACCCTCCTTATTAAATTTTTTTGTCTAATAATTTGGGTTCACTTCAGAATATGTCATATTTGAGCATATTAATTTTTACAATTTAAGTTAGGAATGAAATAACAAAAAGGAGGTGACAAATGAAAAATATAACAAGAAATTTGTTATATAGTCTAGTCATGCCAAAAAGTTGTTAGTAAAAAATTAAGTATCAAAAGTATGAAACAATAAGTTAATCAAAAAGTATAGTATTTTTTTTATGATTCATGTTATACTAAAAACGAAGAGAAAAGGGGTATTACCTAGATATGAGCGAAAAAATATATTCAATAGAAGAGATAAAAACAATATTAAATAATATATTAAATAATATGCCTGTATATGCAGAAAAAGTAGAAGACTAAAAAATAAAAGAATAAAAAGTGTGTGCTATTGCGTAAAAAATAGCATACACTTTTTTTAGAGGTGTTATATGGAAATAGAAATAAAAAATAGAAAAGAAGAAGATGTCATGCAAAATATAGCATTTATAAAAGCATTTTTAATTAAAAAAACAATTGATAATTTAGAAGTAAGTTATCCAGAAAAAGAAGAAATCAAACAAAAGATAATAAAATATTTAGAAACAAAATAAAGGTAAGAATAGAAAGCAAGGAGTAAAACATGAAAAAGAAAATCAGAATTGCTTTATATTCCAGAAAATCCAAATATACAGAAAAAGGAGATTCAGTTGGAAATCAAATAGAACTCATAAAAGAATATATAAAAAAGAACTATCCAAAGGAAGAATACGAAACAGAAATAGTAATATATGAAGATGAAGGTTTTTCAGGAGGGAATATAGACAGACCACAATTTCAAAAATTTTTATCAGAAGAAGAAAAAGAGCCTTATGATATTTTAATTTGTTATAGACTAGATAGAATTAGCAGAAATATTGCTAATTTTTCTAATTTAATGGAAGAACTAACCAAAAAGAATACAAGTTTTATATCTATCAAAGAACAATTTGATACAAGTACACCTATGGGGCGAGCCATGATGTTTATTGCTAGTGTATTTGCACAGCTAGAAAGGGAAGTCATAGCAGAAAGAATAAGAGATAATATGATAGAACTTGCCAAGACAGGAAGATGGCTTCGGTGGAATAACACCTACTGGATATACTAGCCAAAGGTATGAATTGGTAGATATCTACGAGCAAGACAATGAAAATGTAATAGAAAAGAAAAAGAAAAAAGCATGTAAATTAGTAGAAGTAGAAGAAGAACTAAAAACTATTGATTTAATCTATCAAAAATTTGTAGAATTAAAATCACTAACCAAGCTAGAAACTTATCTTTTACAAAATAAAATCACAACAAAACAAGGAGCAAATTATTCATCTGGAACATTAAGATTCATTCTAACCAATCCTGTCTATGCAAAAAATGATAAGTGTGTCGTTCAATATTTTAAATCAAAAGGAATACAAGAGATTTTTGCAGAAGGAGAACGAGCAAAATTTGATGGAAACTATGGATTTATGGCATACAATAAATTAGATGGAGAAAAAACAAGAGAAATGTCACAATGGATTATTGCTGTGGGACTACATAAAGGAATAATTAATGGGGCAGATTGGGTACGCTCGCAAGAATTAATAGAAAAGAATGCCGATAAAAGATATCGAGCCAATATTAAAAATGAAGCATTATTTTCTGGTATTTTAAAATGTTCAAAATGTGGTTCTTATATGAGACCGAAAATGGCAGGAGGAAAACAAGAAAAAGGAAAGACAAGAAGATTTTATTATACTTGTGAGC
>JAAVZN010000049.1 GCA_022791675.1 Clostridia bacterium
GTCTCCGGTGCTTCCATTTCCGTCTCCGGTGCTTCCATTTCCGTCTCCGGTGCTTCCATTTCCGTCTCCGGTGCTTCCATTTCCGTCTCCGGTGCTTCCATTTCCGTCTCCAGTGCTTCCATTTCCGTCTCCGGTGCTTCCACTTCCTTCTACAATGCTTCCGTTTCCGCTGTTTCCGTCTTTGGAAGATTCCTCTTTCTTTTTAGAGGTTTCTTCCTTTTTTTCTTTTTCCAAAACTAGAATTTCCCGATAAAAGGAAATTCCTTTGTAAGTATATACAATTTCGTATATACCTACTTTATCAGAAGAAAATTTCTCAATTTCCTTCTTCTCCTCTGATCCATTAGGTGTATAATACACCTTTATTTGGATCTTTTCTTTCAGAACCTTTTTTCCTTCTTCATCGAAAAAGGTTGCTCCTGGATCTTCCCAGTCGTCTCCTTTTTCAATTTCATACCTTGCTTCCCCATTTAAAAATGGGGTTTTTACCATTTTTCTTTTATCAGTTTCAGTTTCGGTTTTGGTTTTTTCATTGTTTTCAGGTTCTTCCACAGGTTCATCGATTGAACAGCTTACCCGGAATATTATTGCCACAACCACTAATATGATTGCAAGCAAAACACTTAACCTCTTTTTTGTTGTTTTTTTCATTTTTTACCCTCCATAAATTTTCAATGTACTGGTGTTAATATAGTTACAAATCTATATGAAATCGAAAATTAATAATCACTAATTTTCGACATTATTTTAAAAAGGCACACTTCTGCCTATACCAATATTATAAAACATTTTGTAAAAAAAGTCAAATTATGTTAAGGAAATTTTTGGTTTCAAAAAAGGTAAAATCTTCTAGATTTTACCTTTAAAACTTATCTTATTATCTCTTTTATTTTAGTTGCATCAAAAATCACTTCTTGTTCTTCTCCTGTCTCCATATTTTTTACCTTAAGTTTATGATTTGTTATCTCATCTTCTCCTACTACTATAACATAAGGAATTTTTAGTTTATCTGCATATTTGAACTTTGTTTTCAATTTTTTTTCATTCAAATAAATCTCTGTTTTTACACCAAGGTTTCGTAACTGGCTAGCTAAAGCAATTGGTTTTTCTAAATCTTCTACCATCGGTATAATTAATATTTCTGCAATTGATTTTTGCTCTGCCTTAATTAAATTCAATTCATTCAATTTATAAAACAATCGAGTCAATCCAATGGATATTCCAACACCTGGTAACTTTTTATCCGTATAATATTCTGCTAAATTTTCATACCTTCCACCAGAACATACACTTCCTAATTCTCTATAATCATTTAAAAAAGTTTCATATACGGTTCCTGTATAATAATCAAGTCCTCTTGCTATGGTTAAATCTACTTTAAAATTTGTATCTGGTACACCAAATAGTCGAATATTTTTTACAACTTCTTTCAATTCTTCTACACCTTTTGTATAAACCTCATTATCAATTCCTA
This sequence comes from Clostridia bacterium, assembly GCA_022791675.1. GTDB lineage: Bacteria > Bacillota > Clostridia > TANB77 > CAG-508 > CAG-269. Next base: position 1,475 of record JAAVZN010000049.1, read on the forward strand.
AATTTTCTAGATTTTGTATTTTTTGATCTGGATTTCCTTCAATAGCAATAAAGCTCATAATTTTTTCAATTGCTTGTTTATCTATTTCTAATTTTCCTAACTCTTCGCTCACTGCTTGCTTTCCTATTTTATCCATTTTGTCAATCACTCTTAAAATTTCTACTGCTCTTTCTTTTTGTCCTAAATAAGCAAATAACCCATTTAAAATCTTTCGATTATTAATACAAATTGTAAAACGATCAAATCCTAATTCTTTAAAAATTGTATAGATAATGCTTGGAAGTTCTGAATCATTTATGACATCTAATTCTCCATCTCCAATGATATCCATGTCACATTGATAAAATTCTCTAAATCTTCCTTTTTGTGTTTTTTCCCCACGATATACTTTTCCGATTTGATATCTTCGAAAAGGAAAACTTAAATTACCATAATTTTTCGCTACATATTTAGAAAGAGGAACCGTCAGATCAAATCTTAAAGAAAGGTCTGTTTCTCCCTTGTTAAAGCGATAGATTTGTTTTTCTGTTTCTCCTCCTGCTTTTGCCAATAATACCTCTGATAATTCTATTATTGGGGTATCCAATGGCAAAAATCCATATTTTTGATATGTTTTTTCTATTTTTTCTTTCATTTGATTAAATAAAATCTGCTCTTCTGGTAATAATTCCATAAATCCCGCTAATGTTCTTGGTTCTGTTCGATTCATATATCACACTTCCTTTGTTTTTCACTTTATAAATTACGGGCTGGCATAACACCAGCCCATTTGAAGGCACTTATATCTCCCTTCCTAGGGTAAGCTCACCTTTTTGATAAAGGCAAACCATTCCCTTTTTCTCGTTTGTGGGCTGTATTAAAACCCATTTCACGAGAGTTTCCTCTACCGTTGCTCCTTCTTCCAGAAAAAGAAGTTTTAAATAGCCCATTCCATTGAAAGAACATATTTTAATAACCTCTTTTTTGGAACACAAAATTGAACAATTTTCTTCTTGGGTATCCATAAAAATCCGATAACCATATTTATTCAATTTTTTTACATCTTTAAAAACAACGCCGTTCATAAGTTACCTCCTTCTTTAAAGAAACACTTTATGTTGCTTTTAAATTATACCTTATCATTCGCAAAAATTCAAGTATTTTCCCTATTTTCCAGTAATTACCAATGTTTTTCAAAATAACTTTGGTTTTAATTCCAAATAAATCGGCTTTTCATCTTTTAACATTGCCATCATGCCATGTCCAGGATATACAATGGTATTGTCTGGCAAAGGCATAATTTTTTCTTCAATTGAACTTATAATTTGCTCCCTACTAGAAGTAGGCAAATCGGTTCGTCCCCAAGTCCCTCTAAAAATAGTATCTCCCGAAAACAAACAATTTTCTTTTTCACAATAAAGACTTGTACTTCCTTTTGTATGTCCTGGTGTATGCAGAACTTTAAATTCTAAATTTCCTAGATGAATCAAATCGCCATCATCAATTCTAGAATCCGCTTCTAGTTCAATTTCTCCCACTCCAATATAAGGAGATAAATTAATTTCTGGGTTATTTAATCCTTCGCTATCTTCTCTATGAATTAAAATCTTACCACCACATTCTTTCTTCAAATCTGTTACCCCTAAAATATGATCACTATGACAATGTGTTAAATAAATATATTTCAACTTTCCTTCCATAATTCGAAGTAACTCTTTTATTTGTTCCACCTCTCCTGCTGGATCGATGACCATTGTTTCCTTTGATTCTTCGTCTAATACAAGATAACAATTGGTCGGATCTCCAATCCAAGTATCAATCTTTAGTTCCTTTAATTTCATGATAAATTCATTTCCCCCTAATCTAAATAAAGCTAAACTTTTCTTTTTACTTCATAAACACTATTTACTTTACGAATTGCTTTTTGAGCTTTGTTTAATTCCTCTAAATTTTCAATTTCTAATGTAATATCCATAATCGCAATTCTCTCTTTGGTTGTTTTGGTATTAACTCCCATAATTTTAGCTTTTGTTGTTCCTATTTCTTTTAAAATATCCATCAATAATCCACTTCGATCATTGGAAAACACTTCAATTTCCACTTGATAAGAAGTAGCATGTTCGTCGTACCATTCCACATCAATCATTCGATTCTCTTCAGAGAATAAATCACCAACATTAACACAATCCTTTCGATGAACAGATACTCCTCTTCCTTTTGTAATATAACCTACAATTTCATCACCTGGTAATGGATTACAACACTTAGACAATTTGACCAAACAATTATCAATTCCCTTTACAATAACTCCTGCATTTGATACTTTAGGTTTTCTCATTCTTGCTTTTGCTAATTCTTCTATTTTTGCCTCAATGTTTTCTTCTTCATGTTCTTTTCGATATTCTTGTAACATTCTAGCAATTACTTTAACCGAAGAATTAGCACCAAATCCAACTGCTGAATACATTTCTTCTAGATTCTTATATTTATATTTATCTAACATTGGTTCCAGATATTCGTTTTTAAACAAATCAGCGTGTGTAAATCCAATTCTTTTTAACTCTTTTTCGATTAATTCTTTTCCTTTTTCAATATTTTCTGCTTTTTGTGCTTTTTTAAACCAACTTAAAATTTTATTTTTAGCACTGGTACTTTTGACAAATTTTAGCCAGTCTCTACTAGGTCCCTTTGAATTTTCTGACGTAATAATTTCTACAATATCCCCACTTTTTAATCGAGTAATAATTGGCATCATTTTACTATTAATTTTACAACCTGTCATCTGATGACCAATTTCCGCATGAATCATATAGGCAAAATCAATTGGTGTAGCATCTCTTGGTAATACTTTTATCTCTCCTTTGGGTGTAAAAACATAAACTTCATCTTCAAATAACTCTGTTTTCAAAGTATTTAAAAACTCTTGTGGATCTTGCATTTCTTTTTGCCATTCTAATGTCTCTCTTAGCCAAGCCAATTTATCTTCTTCTACTTTCACAGATGTCTTTTTTCCAAAATAATTGGCTTCTTTATATGCCCAATGTGCTGCAATACCAAATTCTGCAATACGATGCATATCCCACGTACGTATTTGTACTTCAAAAGGTGTTCCTTTATCTCCCAATAAAGTAGTATGAATGGATTGATACATATTAGGTTTCGGTACAGCAATATAATCCTTAAATCTCCCTGGCATCGGATTATACATTTCATGTACCACACCTAAAGCAGAATAACATTCTTTAATCGAATGAACTAAAATACGAAGAGCAAATAAATCATAAATTTGATCCAATGTCTTGTTATCTCTTTTCATTTTACGATAAATACTATATAAGTGTTTTGCTCTACCAGTTACTTCTGCATCAATTTTTTGTTTTTTTAATTGGATACGAATATCGTCCATAATCTTTTCAATAAATTTCAATCGTTCTTCTCTTTTTTTGTTGATTCCTTCTACTAGTTCATGATATTCCTCTGGGTTTAAGTATTTAAAACCTAAATCTTCCAATTCCCACTTAATGGAATACAAACCTAAACGATTGGCTAAAGGTGCATACAACTCCATTGTTTCTTTGGCATTGGCAATTTGTCTTTCTCTTTTTAAATATTTTAGAGTTCTCATATTATGAAGTCTGTCTGCTAATTTGATTAGAATAACACGAATATCTTTTCCCATAGCTAAAAACATTTTACGGTAATCTTCTACTTGTTGCTCTTCAATAGAAGCAAATTGCATAGAACTTAATTTGGTTACTCCCTCTACCATCTCAGCAATTTCCATTCCAAATTCTTGCCTAATATCGTTGTCTGTTACTTCCGTGTCTTCTACCACATCATGTAATAGTGCAGAACATAGTGTACTATCATCTAATCCTATATCAGCTAATATATAAGCAACATTAAGTGGGTGAATAATATAGGGCTCTCCAGAACGCCTACATTGATCACCATGATTTTTCATTGCATAATGATAAGCTTTCATAATAAGTTTTGTATCTACTTTTCTGGCATGTTCTCTTCTTTTATTGATAACCTCTTGTATGGTTATTTCTTTTTCTTCTTGCATTTTTTCACCTTCTTTATCTCTTTACTTTATATCTATATCATGATATACTTTTATTGATACGTATTGTTTTGTATTTTTAAGGAGGATCATAATGAAACATTTGAATCACAACAATAAGACAACTTCAAGGTTTTTTCTTCTTATCAGTCTTTGCTGTTTCATCTTAAGTGTTTTATTGCCTTTATTGGCATCAAATGCAAGTAATTTTTTAATTCAATTTGCTTGCACAACACTGGCAATCATTTTCTCTATCCTATGGATGCCATTTTTTATAATAGGCTTTGTAAAAAGCTTATAAATGATGCCATTTTGGAGGGCTGTAGCCCTCTTTTTTTATGGTATAGGAAAATCAAAAATTTTATTGATACCGTAAAAACACATTCTACACAAATTTGACAAACGAACAATTGAACGTGGGCTGAACACTACCTATCAGAAGTTAGAAAATATGAATCAGGCCACTATTGTTCTTATTTATAGAGATCGCATCATATCCTTCATATTAATTTGTAAACTATCTACTCCATTAAAGCTATTGATTTCCAAAACTCCTACTACATCAATTTTATCACCAATTCGATATTCCTCTGCCAAATGTCCTAAATTGAAACCAATACTATTGATAATCGTACTATTATCTTTTAACGTTAATTTTAAATGCTTTCCTTCTGATAAGGCACGAATGGAATCAATTTTTAAGTTTTTAAACACAAATACTGGCATTCGATTTCCTTCTCCAAAAGGTTCTAATTGTTTTAAACTCTCAACCATATCTTTATTAATATCTTTTACATCAATTTTACTATCTACTTGGATCACTGGCAAAATTTTATCAATTTGTGCCTCTTGGGTAATGGCTTCAAACTCTTTTCTAAATTTCATAAAATTTTCTTTTTTTACTGTAATTCCTACTGCCATACTATGTCCACCAAATTTTTCAATGGTATCCATACATTGCATTAATGCATCATGTAAATCAAATCCAGGTATACTTCTGCCAGAGCCTTTTCCTATTCCATCTTCTTCAAAACTTAGCAATATACTTGGCTTAAAATACATTTCTGTAATTTTAGAAGAAACAATCCCAATTACACCATGATGCCAGTTTTCTCCTCCTACAATAATTGCATTTTTTTCGTTCAGATTTTCTTTTTCAATCTGTTTAACCGCATTTTCAAATATACTTTTTTCTGTCTCCTGTCTTATTTGATTATGTCTATTTAGCCTTTGTGTTAATTCACTAACTTGATTGTAATTTTTTGACAATAATAGTTCCAAAGCTTCTTCTGCTTTTCCCATTCTCCCACAAGCATTAATTCTTGGTGCAATTCCAAAAGAAATACTATTGGAATCAATTTTACTATATCCAGATGATTGAATAATAGAACGAAGTCCAATGTTTTTTGTTTGACGAATTAACATCAATCCCAATTTCGCAATCACGCGATTTTCATTCACAAGTGGAACAATATCTGATATGGTTCCAACACATACAATATCTAAATATTTTAAATATTCTTCTTCTTTTAATCCTAATTTCATTCCGATTGCTTGAATTAGTTTAAATACAACCCCTACTCCCGCTAGTTCTCGAAATGGATACTTGCTATCTTTTCTTTTGTTATCAATAACAGCTATTGCTTCTGGCAATTCGCTTCCTGGTTCATGGTGATCCGTTACAATGGTTTCTATTCCCAATAAATTAGCATATTTAATTTCTTCGATTGCTGAAATACCACAATCCACGGTAATCATTAATTGACACCCCTGATGAGCAATCTTTTCGATGGCTTTTTGATTTAATCCATACCCTTCTTCTAATCGGTTTGGAATATAGGTTTCTACTTCTAATTGTCGATCTTGTAAAAAACTTTTCAAAACCGTTATACTTGTAATGCCGTCCACATCATAATCCCCATAAATGGTAACTTTTTCTTGTTCTTCTATGGCTTTTATGATTCTTTCTACTGCTTTTTCCATATCTGTCATTAGAAATGGATCGTGAAAATCTTTTCTGGTTGGTTCTAAAAATAGTCGTATATCTTCTTTTTCAGTTAGTTTACGATTAACTAAAATAGTAGCTAATAATTGGTTCATTTGGTATTTTTCTTGTAATTCTTTGATTTTATTTTCATCGGTTTCATAGATTTGCCATTTTTTGTTCATTTTCCTCTCCTATTTTGTAATTTTTTTCTATTTTATACTATTTCATCATTTTTTAAAAGCTTTTTGAATAAATTTAAGTAATTTTTCGTATTTTCTTGTTGAATCAACATTTTTTTCTTATATTTTTTTAGAATTTTAAAAACTTTGTCAAATTTACTTGAATTTCTTTAACTTTTAGTATAAGATATAAAATAAAGTAACGAGAAATTACATAGGAGGAAAAAATGCCAAGAAAAACAAAAGAACCAAAGGAATTAGAAAAAGAAAACCAATCCAAAGTAGTAACCAAACAGACAAAAACATCAGCTACTGCAAGTAAGAAAAAAGAAACAACCAAAAAAGAAACACCTACAAAAAAAACAACCAAATCAGCAAGTGCTAAAAAAACAGTTGCTACCAGAACCAAAAAAACGACAACCACCAAAAAAACAACTTCTAAAAAAAGCACTTCTAAAAAAGCAACCACTTCATCTAAGAAACAAGTAGATATTGTAGAATATTACGATTTACCTTATCGTTATAATCAAACCGTCGTAAAAGTTTTGGCACAAACTCCTACTAATTTATTCATTTATTGGGATATTTCCGATAAAGATAAAAAAAATTTCGAAAAACAATATGGCGATCGTTTTTTTGAAACAACAAGACCCATTTTAATTGTTTATAATGACACCCTAAACTACCACTTTGAAGTAGAAATCAATGACTTTGCCAACAGTTGGTATTTGCATGTAGCAGACAGCAAATGCGATTATCGAATTGAACTTGGTAGACGTCCTATTGTAAAAACAGAAAAAATAAATGTTGATTATATCTATATTACCACTTCCAATGAAATTGAATCACCAAATGATAGAATGTTATTCGATAAAAACCAAAAAATGGTTTATTTTAGAAATATAAAAACAGGACAACAAACAGCAAAAGAACTTACCTCTATCTCATTCATTCGAAATATGGGTAAAATTTATAATATATATGATTTATATAAAGTAATGTATCAAGATGAAAACATAGAAGAAATTTTTAATCATTCCAATCCTTCTTCTGGAAACCCTTCCTCTGGAAGCCTTTCATCAAAATTCAAATAAAACACAAAAGTTGATTGATTAATATTACTTGACTTTAATATTAATCAATCAATTTTATTTAGAAACAAAGGAGAATCAGAAATGCAAGAAAAAAAAGGATATGTAAGTTTTGTACTTCATGCCCATCTTCCCTTTATCCATCACCCAGAAAGTGATGACTATTTAGAAGAATCTTGGCTATATGAAGCAATTTCCGAAACCTATCTTCCACTTTTAACTAATTTCCAAAAATTAGTAGACGAAGGAGTTAAATTTAGAATTACTATGTCTATGACTCCTCCTTTACTTTCCATGTTAGATAACAAATTGTTACAAAAAAAATATATCAAATATCTAAAACAACTCATTGAATTATCCCAAAAAGAAATAAAACGAACTGCAGGTGATAAAAAATTAAACGCCCTTTCACATTACTATTGGGAGCGATACTCCAATGATTTACACTTATTTAAAGATGTCTATCAATGTAATTTAATTGAAGCTTTTAAACACTTTCAAGATATAGGAGTATTAGAAATCATTACTTGTGGAGCTACACATGGCTATTTTCCAATTCTATATGTAAATGAAAAAACGGTAAGAGCACAAATTGCTGTTGGCGTTCAAACTTACGAAAGATATTTTGGAAAAAAACCTCGTGGAATTTGGTTACCAGAATGTGGTTATGTTCCTGAAGCCGACAAATATTTAAAAGAATTTGGTATCGATTATGTTATTACCGAATCTCATGGAATTTTATATGCCAATCCTACACCCGTTTATGGCACTTTTGCCCCTATTGTTTCACCAGAAGGTGTGATTGCTTTTGGACGTGACATTGAATCTTCCAGACAAGTATGGAGTTCCATTAATGGTTATCCTGGCGACTACAATTACCGAGAATTTTATCGTGATATTGGCTATGAAGCTGATTATGAATATATCAAGCCATATATTGCTCATAATGGAGTAAGAGTTCACACTGGAATCAAATATTATCGAATTACAGGAGATACTGACTTTAAAGACTACTACAACCCAAGATGGGCAATGGATTCCGCCGAAAAACAAGCAGGTCATTTTTTAGACAGCAGAACCTCTCAAATTAGCAATCTTTCTCAATATATGGAAACACCTCCCATTGTTCTTTGCCCTTATGATGCTGAACTTTATGGTCATTGGTGGTACGAAGGACCTTATTGGTTGTATATCCTATTCAAAAAAATTTACTATGACAATTGTAACTTTGAATTAATTACACCATCTGAATACATTGACAAATTTCCAAACATGCAAGTAGCTTCCCCTTGTCGCTCTAGTTGGGGTGCGAATGGATATAGTGAAGTATGGCTAAATCCAACCAATGATTATGCTCATAGACATTTGCATGTTGCAGGAGATAGAATGTGTGAACTGGCTTGGACTTATCCAAACGCTAAAGGATTAAAGAAAAAAGCACTCAACCAATGTGCTAGAGAATTATTACTCGCCCAAAGTAGTGATTGGTTATTCATCATCACAAATGGAACTATGGTTGATTATGCTAAAAAAAGAATCAAAGATCACATTGGGCGTTTTACAAAATTATACGAACAAATTAGAGAAGATAAAATTGATGAAAACTTTTTAAAAGACATTTCAAAAAAAGATTGTGTGTTTCCAGATATCGATTATATGATTTATCACTAAAATATACAATTAAGAACACATCTCGTTCATCATTGCACCAAAATTTCCTTTTCGCATACTATAATGTATAACTTTTTGAAATTTAGTAGATACTAGGTATGTTGGAAAGGAGATTTTTTTATGAGGTCACTATGTATTAAGACAAATAATTCTGATTTAATCCATTATCTACTAAACGAATTTAAAAATATGGATTTAAAAGATATATGCTTTTCAGAAAATGAATTTAAACTTTATCAAAATGTTATCATTCATTATTCTGGCCATGATGAATCTCTTTTTTTGTCCAAAGTTTCTTCTATTCTATCTTTTTTAGTCATTGATGAATTGGAAGAAAATTTATTAAAACGTCTATTGTTACAAAATTATTTTTATTTTGATTGTGAAGAAAGAAATAAGATTTTAGCTATTTGTTTTGATCTCATGGTTGATGATTTTTCCAAACTTTTTGACCAGAAGTTTAACCTTCTTTATGCTAGTTTCTATGACTTCTTGTCATCTCATAAATCAATCGTTTTAAATGGATTTGTTAATTTTCGATTAAAAAGTTATTTTTCTATTTTAGATGAAATTGTCAACGAAGCTGTCAATCATTTTGTAATTGAAAAAGAATATTTGGAATTTATCTCATTGTTAAAGCTATATATTAATTCTCAAGATTATGGTTGTGAAATGGTTCACATTGTATTTTCTTCTTCTCAGTCTATTTTGCTAGATGAAAACAAGAATTTAATTGTAGTGAATGATGATATTTTTAAGACAAAAATTTTAAGTGATATTACTTTTTCTTCTAATGATTACATTCTTAATTCACTACTTACTTTGCTACCGAAAAAAATTTATATTCATTTAGTTGAACCTACGATTGATGAATTTATTGACACCCTCCAATTAGTGTTTGAAAAAAGGATTCATTTATGTACAGATTGTAATATTTGTAATTTATATAAAAATACTAAAATTCCACATTCAAAACGTTTTTAAACGTCCTTGTGGAATTTTTATATTATTTTATTTATCCGTTAACATTGTTAATTGCTTCATAAAATCCTGGTAGCACTTCGTTTACAAAACTTTCCTCGTCTGTAATTTTCCATTTTCCTTCTTGATTTTCAAGTGTAATGGTTTGATTTGAAGTTGTTGTTTGTATTTCTTCGTTTTTTAATTCTTCGATTAAGTAGTTTATTACCTCTTCTTGTTCTAATGTTTTTCCGCTCATTGCTACTTTTAATGCTTTTTGCATCATATTTTTTACAATTGTTTTATAATCTTTATTGGTAATTTCTATTTCAACTGTTGCGGTATTTCCTTCTTGTTTTTCATTTAAAACTTTCCATTCCAATTTTTCAAAAAGTAATTTTCTAGCTTCTTCATTAAATTGATTTTCTTCTGCTATTAGATCTGGTAAATTTTCTTGTTCAAACACTCCCTTTTTAAAATTTCGTAAGGTTTCTTCTACTACTTTTTTTGGTGTTTCCTTATTATTTTCTACTACTAACACAATGGCAATAATAGCGATAACAACTGCCAAGATTGCTATGATAATAATGTTGTTCATTTTTTGTGTATTACCTGTTGTCGTTTTAGTTGTTCCTTCTGTTTTTTTCTTTTCTTCCATATTTTTTCCTCCCTTTATTAACTTTTCTTAGTTGATTATATCTTAACCTCATAATTTTTGCAACATTTTTTGACAAATTTATTAAAGCTTATCTTTTCCCATTTCTACTACCTTATCTAACTCCCCTACAAAATATAGCAAAGCGCCTATAACAGCTAACGTAATTATCAGGTAAAATCCAATATATCCAATTTTTAAAGAAATTCCTGTCAAATAACAAATCCATTTAATTAAAGTTGCATGAACAGATGCCAACCCTTCTTGATAACTATTTGTTTTTGCCATAATAAAATTTTCACTTGCTACAAAATATAATTCTGATAGTTTATAAATTTCGTCTATTTCTGGATATTCTAATCCTATTTCCCATTTTTTAACTTTTTTCTCATCTACTGATAATCCTAATTTATAAAGTTCCTCCACAATATGTAAATAGGTCCAATGTTTTTCTTCTCTTAAATCTTTTAACAATTGTTCTAAGGTTCTTTTTTCTACTTTTAGTTCTTCTTTGGTTTCTTCCATATTCCTGCTTCCTTCCTTTATAAACTTTCTCTTTTATTATACCAATAGAAAAAAAGTATTGCAAGATGTCTCAATTATAAAAAACTTGCTAATAAAACCAAATAACCCAAGTCCGTTTAAAAAATCGTTTGGATTATAAAGATTTTTATACACAATAGTTTTAAAAGTTCCCATTCTTAATAAACACTATTATGGTTTTTCTTTTATTTTTTATACTTCATAAAGTATAAAGTCACACCTGATTTTTGGAATTCCATACGAATTAAAACATAAATTGAAATACATTAAACCTGTATTAAATAGCGATATAATTCTATTTTCTTTATCTTTTATTCGATTTTTAGCTTTCCCTTCTGTTACCGTATACTCTGTTCCTAATATTGTTAGCCATAACATAACTATACACATTAAACCAAACATCGTTTTAAACGATTGTGCATTTTTCATTTTTGTACTTTCTAATCGAAACCCATTACTCTTTTAATTTTTAAACATACATTCTATTGAACCAAATCGATAACTATAATTCTTAATTCGTTCTTCCTCCTTTCGTGTATATGTTGTTATTTATTGTCATTAACATTTTACCGAAGTTGGTGTTTTTTTGCAATTCTCTTTTATTTTTTAAAAGTGTCGGGTATTAAAAAATTATGCAAACTTGTTGACAAGCTTTTAAGCTATTGATATAATAATAAAAAAATATTATGAACTATTTAAACAATAGTAGAATATTGAAATCAAAAAATAAAAAACCCTGTAAAAAGTATAAAAGCAAAATAAATGTATACTATTTTTAAAAAGCGGAAATAATAAAAAATACATAACAAGAAAAAAGAAAGATACCAAGGAGAATATAAAATGAAAAATATAACAAATGCAAGAAAAAATGAAAAACAAAACAAAGGTATTACTTTAATAGCCTTAGTAATTACAATTGTTGTACTACTTATTTTAGCAGGAATTAGTATTGCAACATTAACGGGTAATAATGGAATTTTATCAAAAGCATCAACAGCTGAAGAGGAAACAAAAAAGAAAGAATATGAAGAAATTTTAAAAATTATTGGAAATGGTTTGAAACCAGATAAAATTATAAACTATGAATCTAGCGAAGAATATATGACAAAATACACTCAAAAAATAAATGAAGATAAAAATTTTGAAAACGCAAAAGTGACATTAAATAAGAAAAAGAATCCAATAACAATAGTTGTAGAAACACGGCGAAGAATATATTTATTGGATAACTGAAGAAAATGTAGAATTCATTGGAACCAAAGAGACCGTCCCCCTAACCTCTGAAGATTTAACAACAAATGACTATATAAATTATGTAGCTCCAAATGGAAGTACAATAAAATGTGCTGTATTATGGGATTCTAGTTCAATATATGGTGAAGATGGAGTTCAAATTATTGCTATGAATGTAGTTGAACAAGTAACTTTTGGAAGTAATAATGGTTGGAAAGTAATGGCAGATGCTTATAATAGTGCAATTACAACTTTAAATACAAGAGCAAGTGCTTATTTAAATACAACTTATGCAAGTAGTGCTAGATGTGTAGGTAGTGTTCCAAATAATCCAGATTCGGAATCAACCGAATATTTGGTATACGCTTTTTCATCTAGTCCTTCTACAAAAAAAGAGGATTCAAATTATCAGGCAGATTTCGATCAAATGAATTTACTAAATATAACCAATATTAATTCCGCTTATTGGTTAGCTTCTAGAGGCTATTGGTACCAAAATATTTACAATGTATCAACAGGTTGTAGATATATTACTATAAATGGCGCGCTATTTACTCCTAACTCATCTACAATAACAACTTCTGGAAATGAAACTATGATACAGTTATCTTATTCTAGTTCTAAGTATAGCTGGTATCAAGCACAAGAACAAACACTTGGACTTCGACCAGTATTTATTTTAAAATCAGATGTAAAAATAAAAGGCGAAGGTACTGAAAGTAGTCCATATTATTTAAGTATTTAAACATAAAGACCTTGTATTCTATAAAATAAGGTAATTTCATAAATATTATATTTATAATATTACGAAATTACCTTATTTTTATTTACATAGCGCCATTAATTCCACCGAGCTACAATTTCTTTCATATTTTCAATGAGATCATCAATTTCTTTTGGCGTAACAATCAAATTGTAATCTTTTGGCACTAAAGCTTCTTTGATTTCTTCGTAGTTATCTTCTTCTTTCAAATGATTTAAATAATCATTGGATTTGGCTTCATTTTGTAACTTTTCAATAAATAAGTCTAAACAATCATTGACCAAAACTGCTGTTTCTACTACAGTTGGTATTCCAATTGCTACAACTGGTACACCTAGCGTTGTTTGACTAATCTCACTTCTTGTATTCCCTACCCCTGCACCAGGTACAATTCCTGTGTCTGACAATTGCACCGTGCTACTAATTCTTTCAATGCTACGAGAAGCCAATGCATCAATTACAATAACTAGTTTTGGTTTTGTGTTATCTACAATTCCCTTCAATATTTCAACCGTTTCGATTCCTGTTGTTCCTAAAACGCCTGGAGATATTGCACTAACCATTCTAGTCCCTTCTTCTACGTATTGTGGTAAATAATTAATAATATGTCTAGTTACTTCTATTTCATTGATTACTTTTGGTCCTAAGGCATCTGGCGTTACATAGATATTTCCTAGTCCTACTACTAAAATTTCTCCTTGACTGTCAATGTGATTTCCTATAACCTGTTTTAGTTCATTGGTTAATACTTCTCCTGCTTTTTTGATGTCTTCATCTTGTGCTAATTTTAGTCTTTTGATATCAATTGTAATGTAGTTTCCCATTGGCTTTCCAATTGCTTTTTCTCCATTTTCATTGGTTATTTTTACTCTTTCTACCTTTATGGTATCACTTATTTCTTCTTGATTTGCTTCTACTCCATCTATTTCTTCTAATTGATTTGCTTTTTGGTAGATTTCTCTTCTTTCTGATGCTAAGTCTGTTCGAAAGTTAAACATGTTTTTTCCTCCTTTTGCTTTTTTCTTAGTATTACCATTTTAAAGTATTTTATCCCTCAGCATTGCAAGCTGAGGGATCTTTCTTTTTCTTAAAATTAAGACAAATATTTTTTTAAGAATTTACCTGTATAACTTCTTTCATTGGTACAAATTTGTTCTGGTGTACCAACAGCAACAATTTCTCCACCATTATCGCCACCTTCTGGACCCAAATCAACAATATGATCACAAGTTTTAATCAAATCTAAATTATGTTCAATTACAATAATGGTATTCCCTGTATCTACTAGTCTTTGTAAAATATCCACTAATTTATGAACATCGGCAATATGAAGACCTGTTGTCGGTTCGTCTAAAATATACAACGTTTTTCCTGTTGCTTTTTTTGACAATTCCGTTGCCAATTTTACCCTTTGTGCTTCTCCACCAGATAATGTTGTTGATGGTTGTCCTAGTTTGATATAACCAAGACCTACATCATACAACGTTTGAATTTTTTGTTTGATTTTTGGTATTTTATCAAAAAAATCTAAAGCCTCTTCCACTGTCATATCTAAAACATCAGCAATGGTTTTTCCTTTGTATTTTACCTCCAAAGTTTCTCTATTATATCGTTTCCCCTTACATACCTCACATGGTACATAAATATCTGGTAAAAAGTGCATTTCAATTTTGTGAACTCCATCACCATTACAACTCTCACATCTTCCGCCAGCTACGTTGAAACTAAACCTCCCTTTTTGATAACCACGCATTTTTGCTTCTTCAGTTGCTGCAAAAATATCTCGAATCAAATCAAATACTCCTGTATAAGTTGCTGGATTTGAACGTGGGGTTCTTCCAATTGGTGATTGATCAATATTAATAATTTTATCAATATTTTGTATTCCTTTCACACCTTTACATTTTCCTGGTTTTTCATTGGAACCATTTAATTCTTTTGCTATCGTTTTATATAATACTTCATTAACCAAAGTGGATTTTCCTGAACCAGATACTCCTGTTACACAGTTAAATACTCCTAATGGAAATTTCACACTAACATTTTTTAAATTGTTTTCGTTTGCTTCTTGTACTTCAATCACTTTTGTTTTCATGTGTTTTCTTCGTTTTTTTGGTACAGTTATTTGTTTTCTACCACTCAAATATTGACCCGTAACCGACGCTTCTACTTGTTTAATTTCTTCTGCTGTTCCGCTGTGCCATAACTTGTCCACCATATCTCCCAGCTCCTGGACCAATATCAATAATTTGATCTGCCGTGTACATTGTATCTTCGTCATGTTCTACTACTAAAAGGGTATTTCCTAAATCTCTTAGTTTTTTCAAAGTTGCTAGCAACTTATCATTATCTCTCTGGTGAAGCCCTATACTTGGTTCGTCCAAAATATATAATACGCCAGTTAGACCTGAACCAATTTGAGTTGCTAAACGAATTCTTTGTGCTTCTCCACCAGATAAACTACCAGCATTTCTAGATAAGGTTAAATATTCTAATCCTACGTCCATTAAAAATTGCAATCTTTGATCTATTTCTTTTAAAATAAGTTCTGATATCATCATTTCTGTTTTGGTTAATTTTAAATTGTTTAGATATTCTTTTATTTTGTTAATTGATAAATCTGTTAACTCGTTGATATTTTTGTCACCTATTTTGATGGCTAATATTTCTTGTTTTAGTCTTGCGCCATGACATTCATAACAAGGTGCATTACTCATATACATTTCGTAAAAATCTCGCATTCCTTGTGATTTTGTTTCATTATGACGTCTATCCAAAGTTGGTAAAACTCCTTCAAAAGGTGCTTTAAATTTTCTAGTTCCAGCATAAGAAGTAAATTCAAAATCAATTTCTTCTTCTCCTGTACCATATAAAATTTTTTCTAAAAACCAATCTGGTAAATCTTTTATTTTTTTGTTTTTAATTTCCACATCATAGTGTTTAGCAATACTTTCAAAATACATTTTTGCCATGGTATCGCCTTTTTTCATAGTACTTGCTCCAAAAGCTTTTATGCCATCATATAAAGTTTTATTTCGGTCGGGAACAATCAAATCTTCGTCCATTTTCATTAAGTACCCTATTCCTGTACAAGTTGGACATGCTCCAAAAGGATTATTAAACGAGAACATTCTAGGGGTTAATTCTGGAAAACTAAAGCCACATTCTGGACAAGCATAATTACAACTATACAATACTGGTTTTTGCCCAATTACATCTACTAACACTAACTTATCTGCTTGCTTCAAAGCAATTTCCACCGATTCAGTTAATCGACTTACAATATCTGGCTTAATTACTAATCTGTCCACAATTAATTCTACTTCATGCTTTTTCTTTCGATCTAAAATAATATCATCTTGACCTAATTCATATACTTCCCCATCAATTCTAACACGTACAAATCCTTCTTTTTGGTAACCTTCCAATTGTTTGGTAAATTCCCCTTTTCTTCCTCTTACCACTGGTGCCAATACTTGAATTTTGGTTCCTTCTGGCAAATTCATAATGTTATCTATAATTTGATCAATACTCTGCTTTTCTATCTTTTTATGACAATTTGGACAATAAGGAACACCTATTCTTGCATATAGCAAACGAATATAATCATAAATTTCTGTTACCGTTCCTACTGTAGAACGTGGATTTTTTGAAGTTGTCTTTTGGTCAATTGAAATTGCTGGAGATAGCCCATCAATTCTTTCCACATCAGGCTTTTCCATTAATCCTAAAAACTGTCTTGCATACGAAGACAAACTTTCTACATATCTCCTTTGCCCTTCTGCATACAAAGTATCAAACGCCAAGCTTGATTTTCCAGATCCAGATAAACCAGTAATAACAACTAACTTATCTCTTGGTATTTCCAAACTTATATTTTTCAAATTATGTTCTTTTGCACCTTTAATTGTTATTTTATCATTCATTTTTACCTCCTATTTTAAAGCAATTAGAAAAAAAAAGGGATTAGAGGGACGTTCCTTAAAATCCCTGTTTTAAAGACCCCTCAAAAAATAATTCAATAAAAAATTTTTCTCTAATTCCTAACATTGGGATTTTAAGGAACGTCCCTCTAATCCCTGCCTCTTGTTCTATTATACTACATCTATTTTATAAAAACAAGAGTTTGGTTCTTTTTATTTGTTTTATATTATTAAAAATTTTAAAAGCTTTTCTAAAGTATAAAAAGAAAGGTTATAAAAATCTAACCTCCTCAAGTAAATTAATTATATCCTTTTCCTTCTCAACTCATACATTTTTTATAGAAAGAAAAGTGATTAAAATGAAAAAAGAAATATTAGAATTTTATCAAAAAACAAGTTCCTATACTGATTTAGGAGCTTACCAAGATTTTGCAAAAAATCTACCTGATGATATCGATCAATTATGTTTGTTACAAAGAATGCAAATCATACACCCTTTTGCTTTTAGAGACAAAGAAATTCGAAATAAGAAAAACTGTTTTTGGGGAGATATGACAAAAGTACCTATTACAAGATTAGAATATGAAGATGACATTTTTCCAACAGCTCAAAGTATAATAGCTGAATTATTAAGAAAGGATCCTGGTTATCATGTAAAAAGAGAAGCAAAAAACAAAGTACATGTTACTTGTCGTGGACAAGCTATTTTATTGGCAAGTATTTTAAAAGCCAAAGGAATTCCAGCTCGAGTTAGAAGTGGTTTTGCTGAATATATTTTATCCAATGGTATTTATTACGACCATTGGATTACAGAATATTATGATAAATCAGTTGATCGATGGAAATTAGTAGATCCAGACGAGCATTGTCCAGATCACGAAATAAATTTTGATCTAAATGATATTCCATACAATCAATTTTTATTTGGTGCTTATGCCTATTTGGGAATTCGACAAAATCAATACCAACCAGAAAATATCTTCTACTCTTCCGAGCCTCCAACATTAGGATTAAAAGCTTCTTTAAGATGTTTATTTTTTGATTTTCATTCATTAATGAATCATGAAATTATCTTCTTACATCTTCCAAAGTATATACAAGATAAGAACTTTGTGTTATCAGAAGAAGAATACCAAGAACTTGATTCTTTGGCTCATTTGATGTTAGATCCTGACAAAAATTTGAATAAACTACAAGAAATTTGGAAAAATACAACAAAATTCAGAATTTTATCAGGAGCTTTAAATTAAGCTACATTGCTAAGATCTTCTATCACACTAGGAATTTTATATAATATATAAATACAAATAGCTAAAAGACCATTCCTAAAACATAAATTGGAATCGTCTTTTTTAGTTCATTCACAAAGATTTTATGATTCTTGTAATTTGCTTTCATTTGTTTCTTCTTTCTTTTTTAAATAAACCAGATAATAAGAATAGCCGAATTTGAAATATCATAAAAAATGCTGATATTCCAAAATTATAAGATATTCCTAATGGATATAGTAATCCAGCAAAATATAGACCGATCGAACTTCCTATTATTTTTACAATATAACGATAATTCGTAACAATTATTTGATATTGATTTGGAACGCAATTCACATAAGGAGCATCAATTACATTTTCATAAGCAGTTGAAATTAAAATTGACCAACTCATAGCAATCAAACAATTTGTTAAATCATTGGAAAACCACGCAATCATATACAACCAAAATCTAATTCCAAATTTAATGGTTATTGTTAAATATTCATTTTTAGGTGTCAAGTATTTTAAAGCTATTATTCCTATTCCATCAGCTATTAATCCTACTATTAATAAATATTTTGTTGCATTTTCATCGGAAAATCCTAATTGATTGGTAAGCATTAGCATCTTTAACCCTAATCCTGTATCCATTGCTATTCCTGAAAATAGTAAATATTGATAATAGTTTCTTTGTATTTTATTTGTTATTGCATATTTAAAAGCTTCTTTTACATTTATTTTATTTCTTTCTTCTACTATTATAGTACGTTTAATATTTACAATTGTAATGAAAGACAATAGCAAAAATAAGATGGAAATAATCAAACATATATTATAGTTAATGATATAATTTACAATTGTTTTTCCAATCAATACTCCACCTATTAAGATTCCTACATCTTTGAATAAGTATTCTACTAATTTTCTTTTACTATATAATTTATTTTCTTTTTTTACTGTTATAATCAATGGATAGATACTTATAACAATTAGATTTTCTAAAACATTATCTAATATTATTAAAATTTCGATGAGCATTTTATATGGTGTATGATTTAATGTTGCTAATATAATTAAATTTATCGTTTTTATTAGTATAGCACCTGTCATGAAATTTTTAATATTTTTTAGAGATACTTGTTTAGCAAATATAATTAATACTATAACACAAAAGACTCCCGATAAACTTAAAATTTCACTTATTTTCCCTACTTCTAATTGATTATCTTGTAACCATAATTGCTTAAAATTAGTCCACAACCCTATAGATATACTAAAAAAAGCTAACATGATTAGTATTTTGTTTTCTTCTTTTATTTTTGCAAATTTTTCTCCCATTTTTCCTTTGTCCTTTTTTCTTTTCCGTTTAAAATTCAAAATATCTATACGATTGCGCTATCTTTGAAAGAGGGATTTTAAGGAACGTCCCTCTAATCCCTCTTTTCTAAAATATTCCTGTAATTTCTCCTTTTTCATCAATATCAATACTTTCTGCTGATGGAATTTTTGGAAGTCCTGGCATTGTCATGATTTTTCCAGCTAATGCAACAACAAATCCTGCTCCTGCCTTCAATTGTATGTCTCTTATTGTGATATTATAGTCTCCTTTGCATTCTAAATTTTTTGCATCATCTGAGAATGAATATTGTGTTTTAGCAATACATACAGGCAATTCCCCATATCCTAATTCTTCTATCTTTCTCATTTCTGCGATTGCAGATTCTGAAAATTCTACACCTTTCGCTCCATAAATCTTAGTTGCAACTTTTTCAATTTTGGTTTGAATTGAATCTTCTAATTCATACATATAAGAAAATCTGTCTTCTTTTTGTTGGGTTAGTTTTACTAGCTTTTCTGCCATATCTTTGGCTCCTTCTCCTCCTTTTGCCCAACCTTCTACTAAACTTAGTTCTACTCCTTTTTCAGCCAATTTTTCTTTTAAGAATTCAATTTCTTTTTCTGTATCTTGTACATACCTATTAAGTGCCACTATAACATTCAATCCGAATTTATTTTTTAAGTTATCAACATGACGATATAAGTTGTCAATTCCTCTTTCAATTCCTTCTATATTTTCTTCTTGTATTTTATCTTTTTCTACGCCTCCATGATATTTAATGGCTTTTATCGTAGCAACTAATACAACAGCATCTGGTTTGATACCTGCTTTTCTACATTTGATATCAATAAATTTTTCCGCTCCTAAATCTGCTCCAAATCCCGCTTCGGTAATAACATAATCTCCTAATTTTAAAGCTAGTTTTGTTGCCATAATGCTGTTGCAACCATGTGCGATATTAGCAAATGGTCCTCCATGGATAATCGCTGGTGTATGCTCTAATGTTTGCACTAAATTTGGTTTCAAAGCATCTTTTAATAAAACTGTCATGGCTCCTTCTGCTTTTAATTGTTTTGCATAGATTGCTTGTCCTTGTTTGTTATAACCAATTAGTATATTTCCTAATCTTTGTTTTAGATCTTTTAAATCACTTGCCAAACATACAATTGCCATAATTTCTGAAGCTACTGTTATATCAAATTTGTCATGCCTTGGTACAATTTTCTTTTCTCCTGATAATCCTGTTTCAACTTCTCTTAATTGCCTATCATTTAGATCAACGCATCTTTTCCAAACCACTTTATCAAACCCTAATTCATTTCCAAAATAAATATGGTTATCAATTAAACTTGCTAATAAGTTATTAGCTGTTGTAATTGCATGAATGTCTCCTGTGAAATGCAAGTTGATATCTTCCATTGGTGCAATTTGTACTTTTCCTCCCCCTGTTGCTCCTCCTTTAATTCCAAATACTGGTCCTAACGATGGTTCTCTTAAAGCCAAAATTGAATTTTTTCCAATCTTCCTCAAGCCATCTGCTACCGCAATCGAAATAGTTGTTTTTCCTTCTCCCAATGGTGTTGGATTTACAGCTGTTACCAAAATTAGTTTTCCATTTTCTTTGTGTTTTAGACTTTCATATACACGATCAGAAATTTTTGCTTTGTATTTCCCATATTGTTCTACGTCCTCCTCTTGAATTCCTACTTTTTTTGCTATCTCCACTATATTGTCTAATTTTGTACTTCTTGCAATTTCAATATCTGTCATTTTCATTCCTCCTTTTCTTATTGGTTATTTTAGTTTTTTATTTATTGCTTATCTCATTTTTTGTTCACTAATTTCTACCACCTTTTACAAAACTAATCCTGCTACTACACCAATCAAAGCTCCAACAAAAACCTGGATCGGTGTATGTCCTAGAACTTCTACTAATCTTTCTGATACTTGTACTCCTGTTAAACCTGGCGTTTCAATCAATTTATTTAATAATGTAGCTTGCTTTCCAGCAGCTCTTCTCACACCACAAGCATCATACATGACTACAAATGCCATAATCAATGCTAATGCAAAAATTGGTGTTTCAACACCTTCGTATTTTCCAATCAAAGTTGCAAGACCTGCCACTACTGCTGAATGAGAACTTGGCATACCTCCTGCTCCCATAATTCTTTTAAAATTAAATTTTTTGGTTGTACACAAATCATATATCAATTTGAATAATTGAATTCCAAACCATAAAAAGAATGGAATGTACACATATTTATTCTGAAAAAATGCTACAAAGTCATTCATTTTTCATCTCAACCTTTCCTTTTATTTTCCTTTTTCTTTTGGAGTTTATGCCTCAAAATTTTCCTCTTCTAAATTACCATTTTGATTTACTAAAATGGTAATTTTCTTTTCAGCCTCCTCTAAAGTCTTATTACATTCTTTGGAAATTCTTATTCCTTCTTCAAATTTTGTAACAGATTCTTCTAGGCTTAATTCTCCTTTTTCTAACTCTCCAACAATTTTTTCTAATTGTTCTATTTGTTCTTCAAAACTCTTACTCAATTTTTTTCGCTCCTTTTCTTCTCTATAACTTATTGAATTTCTGCCATCACGCCACCATCTTGAAATTTAATTTCTATTTTATCACCTTTTTTCAATTCCTTTGATGATTTAATGATTTGACCAGCTTTCTGTGTAATTGAATACCCTCTTGTCATTGTTTTGAGTGGGCTATAAGCATCTAACTGAGCAATTAATTTTCCATACTTTGTTTTTTCCTTTTCTTGCCTCACCTGAATTAGATTTTCTAATTGCTTAACTGCCTGATCCACTCGGATATAATTTTCCTGTATTCTTCTTGTTGGTTCTTTCATAACAAAACTTGACATGCTTTTTTCATATCTTAGTTTCATGATCTCGACCTTTTTAATAAGTGACATTCGTAAACGATTTTGATAAGTTATTATTTTTTGTTTTACTTCATACACATCTGGTACTGCCAATTCAGCACCAGCAGAAGGAGTTGGTGCCCTTAAATCAGCCACAAAATCAGCTATGGTAAAATCGGTTTCATGTCCCACTGCTGATATAATTGGAATTTCTGAATGAAAAATACTATGTGCCACAATTTCTTCATTAAATGGCCATAAGTCTTCCAAAGATCCTCCTCCTCTTGCTAAAATCAATACATCTGCTAGCCTTTCTCGATTCATAAATTCAATTCCCTTAGCAATCTTTTCTCCTGCACCTTCTCCTTGTACAGGCACTGGCAATAAACGAATTACTACATTCGGATTTCTTCTTGTTGAAACATTGATAATATCTTTAATAACAGAACCTGTTTGCGATGTTAAAACACCAATTACCTTTGGCATAAATGGTATTGGCATTTTATGTTCTTCCGAAAATAATCCTTGTTCTTCTAATCGATTTTTTAATTCTTGATATTTGGTATATAATTCTCCTAAACCATCTTCTTCCATTGCCTGCACATAAATTTGATAAACGCCATCTCTTTCAAAAACAGATACTCCCCCAAAAAGAAATACCTTCATTCCATCTTTTGGCATGAAGTTCAATTTCTGGGCATTTGATTTAAACATAATACATTTAATAAGTGATTTCTCATCTTTTAATGTAAAATACAAATGCCCTGTGTAATGATTTTTAAAATTGGAGATTTCTCCTTTTACTAATATATGATTTAAGGTTTCATCTTCTGCTATTTTATTTTTTATGTATTGATTCAAATCTGATACAGTTATCGCCATTTCTGCATATTTCATTCTGACTTTTCTCCTCCAAATTCTTTTACAACACTAGCTAAAATTCCATTAACAAAATTCTTAGAAGAATCCTCTCCATATTTTTTAGCCAATTCAACGGCTTCATTGATTACTACTTTAAATGGTATTTGTGTATATTTTAACTCATATATAGCAAGTTTTAAAATCGCTAAATCAATTTTAGAAATTCTTTCTAGTTTCCAATCAGATTTCAAATTTTTTTCAATTTGCTCTACAATTTCTTTTTTGTTTTTTTCAATCCCTAAAATGGCATCTACCATATATTCTTTTGCATTTTTATCTGTCATTTCATTACTTTGCTCATATAATTCAATTGCTTCTTCTAAGTTTTCTTGTTTTTGAATTTCTAAACTGTATAACAATTTAAAAGCTTGTTCTCTTATAGCGGTTCGATTCATTTTTCTTTCCTTTCTTGCTACTACATTTTATCAATAAATGCCTTTAGTTTTGTTTTTACCTCTTCTTTGTTTTGTTGTACATAATTTCCTACTACTGCTCCTAATACTAATATTACAATTGCTAATATCAAATCATGCAATCTTGTAATTAAAATTAAAATTGCTATCATAATTCCTATCATTGCACCTTTATAATTATTCCAAAATTCTTTTACGTTCATTTTTATCACATTCCTTTCTCCTACTGCTTTTTCTCCTCATTCTTTTACTCTACTTCTGGTTGTTTCGTTGGAGCAACTTTTTTTACTGTAATGTTAACTTCTTTTACTTCTAAATCAGTTGCTGTTTTTACTTTTTCTTTAATTTTTGCTTGTAAATTTGCTGATAAATCTTTGATGACTGCTTCTTGATTTACAATTAAATTAACAAATACTTTTACATTATTTTCCTTGTCTAACTCTACTCTGGTTGTTACATCTTCAGCACTTTGAAAATTCAAAGCAACAGAGTTTACTAAATTTTCAATTGTTTCTTTTGAAATCATTAGTTTTCCGCTTTCGTTTTCTAATAAAACACCTTGTCTTTCTTTGATTTGTTCTTTTGAAGTTGTATCAAAAAAGATACATTTTATGGATAGCAAAATAAAGACTACACTTAGTCCAAATACAATTTTTCCTGATGTTTCTCCTGTTACAATATTAGTTATTACATTTCCTACCAACTCTACATCTAACCAGCCAAATACTAGCAAGCATAAAATTACTGATAAAATAAGCATAATATTAGCATAAATAATTAATGTGATTTTTTCTAAAATTTTCATTCCATTTCCTCCTACTTTTGATTTGTTTTTTATTCTTCACTTATTGTCTCTTCTTTCATTTCTTCTTGATTGTCTTCTCCTTTTGCATGATCAGTATTCACTCCTTGTACATGCACATTTACTTCTTCCACTTTTAATCCTGTCATACTTTCTACTGCTTTTTTCACTCGATTTTGAATTTCGAAAGCTACATCTGGAATTCTTGAACCATACTCTACAATAATATTAACATCTATTTTGGCTTGTGTTCCTGTTACTTCTACTTTAATTCCTTTTGCTAAGTTTTTCTTTCCACTCAATACTTCTGTAATGCCTCCTGCAAAACCGCCAGCCATTCCTGCTACTCCTGGAACTTCTGATACAGCTACTCCACTAATAACGGCTACTACATCATTGGAAATTTGTATTCCTTCATTTTCTGTTTTTATTTCTTCCTCTAATTCTACGATTTCACCTTGATTTTGATTTTCTTCATTCATTTAAATTCCTCCTTTATATACCAAAAATTGATATACTTAAATTTCTTACTTAGAGTATATCAATTTTGGGCTTTTTTTACAACCATTTTTATGAAATTTTGATAATTAATTCAATTCTTCTCCTACTTTCATTGAACAACCTCTTAAGAACTCTTGAATGTTCATTCTTTTTGCATTCTCTCCTTGAATTTCTACTACCTTCAAAATTCCTTCTTTGCTCTTAATCCATAATCCCTCTTTTGAATCAGCCAATATAATGGTTCCATTTTTTAGCTCATTGCTCTTTTCTATTGTTACTTTTTCTAGTTCTTCCGATCTTACAATATCAACTTTCCAAAACTTAATCTTTTTTCCCTTCCAATTAGTATAAGCTCCCATAATAGGATTCAAACCTCTCACTCGATTTTTAATTTGTTGTGCTGATTCATTTTCCCAATCTATTTTCGCCATATCTTTTGAAAGCATAGGTGCTATGGTATAATCCTCTCCCTGTTTTTGTCTTGGTGCAGTTCCTTCTTCTATCTTCTCTAATGTTTTAACTAGTAACTTTCCACCTTTTTTCGATAATCGATTCCATAATTCACCTGTTGTTTCTTCTTCTCCAATTTCTACTTCTTCCTTTAAAATAATATCTCCTGTATCCATTCCGATATCCATATACATAGTAGTTACACCTGTTATTTTATCCCCATTTAAAACGGCCCATTGAATCGGTGCTGATCCTCTATATTTAGGAAGTAGAGAAGCATGTACATTAATACAACCATATTTGGGAATTTCTAGAATTTTTTTAGGAAGAATTTTTCCATAAGCTACTACACAAATCACATCAGGTTTTAAACCTTCTATTTCCATTCTAAATTGCTTATTGTTTTTTATCCTTTCTGGTTGATAAATTGGAAGATCTTTCTCTAAAGCATATTTTTTCACTTCTGATGGCTGTAATTTCATGCCTCTTCCTTGTGGTCGATCGATATTGGTTACAACACCTACTACCTTATGTCCAGCCTCAACAATTGCTTCCAAACTTTCTTTGGCGAAATCTGGTGTTCCCATAAATACAATATTCACTTATTAGCTCTCCTTTTTTAGTTTTTATTTTATCAATTCCATTAGTTGTGAATTTTCATAACATGCAAGTGGATTAATTCCTTGTAATTCTTCTTGTTTAATTAACCCCCCCTGTTCTAATGCGAATTGTATATCTTTTTCTATTTCTTCTGGTTTTAGTTTCATCATTTTAGCAATCATTTCTGGTTTCACTCCTAATTTAGTATACAATACTATAATTCTTACTCTTATTTTTTGTTCCATCTCTTTTTCCCATTTTACTTTTTCTTCTTCTGTTGCCTTTTTATATTGTGCTTTAAATCTTTTATATTCTATCTTTTGTTCTTGTATATCTTCTGCTTCTAAGTCTGTCATTTCTAAATCTGCTCTTATTTTATCTAAATCTTTGTCCATTACTAACAATTCTAATATTTTTCTTCGATTTATCACACCTAAAATTTTAATTTTTTTTCTTTGCAATCTTATTTTTAAAATATTAATTTCATCTTTGGATAATCCTGTAATGCTAGATAATACTTCTGAATTAGTATTTCCTTTTTGCATCATTTGAATTGCTTTTTGAACTTTGCAAACTTTTTCTAGTATCGATTTTAATTTTTTTATTTTCTCACCACTTGCTGTTTTTTTATCATTTCTTTGTTCCTTGCTTTTCACTGTTTCTATCATCTTTAATGCATCTTCATATTTTCCAACTTTTATCGTTATTCGAGCAAACTTTATTAATTCATCATCTATTATGTTTATTTTTCTCATTGCCTGTTTCAAAAATTCTAATTCTGCTATGGGTATATTTTCTTTTTGATATAAGTCTAAACACATTAGGATATATTCTCTAATTTTTACTTTTTTCTCAGCATTCATCGATTTATCTAATCTAACTTCCTGTTCGATTGCTCTTTTTAATTGTTCTTTTTCTATTATTTTATCTTGTGCTTTTTTCTCCTCTGCTCTCTTCTTTCTAGCTTGTAAAATTTCTTCATTTGTAATTCTTCCTATTTTCTTCAAGTAGTCCATTTTGTTTTTTACATTCTTTGGTTCGATTCCTAAAAAACTTGCTATTTCTTCTTTAAGAAATCCTTTTCTTAAAGAATTTAAAACATTTCTACTCTCTTCTGATAAGTCGAAGTCGTTTCGTTTTTGTTTTTCTTTTTTTTCTATTTTAACTTGGTTAATTTCTTCTTCTGTAATTTTACTTTCACTTAATAAAATTGTTTTATAGAACGAAACATTTGCAGGTGATAAGCCATTTCGAGAATATTTTTCACTTATTTCAACATTCGTCCAACCTTTCTTCAGTCCTTCTAACACAAATTCTTTTTTCTTTTCTATACTACTTTCGTTTTGCTGTTTCCAACGTAAAATATCTTGATCCGTGATATTTTCTTCTTCTTTTATTCTTTTTATAAAGGTCTTTACTCGATCACGATCCAAGGAAAATCCAATTGATGTAGCCATATATCTCAATGACATACCTTCTTTTAAAGCTTCCAAAATTCTTTCCTTTATGGATTGTTGTCTTTTCTCTTTATTTTCTTCAATTTCTTTTTCTGTTATTTTGTTTTTCTTTAGTAGTTGTTTTATTGTTTTCTTATATTCTTTTGTATCAAAATTAGGCTTTTCTCTTCTTACTTCAAAATTTTCATATCCTAATTTTAAATAATGCAACACTTCTTTTTCTGTTAATCTATATTTTATTTGATTTTTTATTTGTTCTTGTTTGTTTCTTTCTTCTTTTGCTTTTTCTATTTCTTTTTCTGTGATAACTCCCTCTTTTACTAAGGTTTTTCGAATCATTCTTACCTGTGCTTCCCCCACTGTGGTGTCATTTGCTATCATTTTATCGGTTTCTCCTACTCGCAATCCTTCTAAAACTCTTTTTCGATTTGGATCATTTTCTTTTTCTCTTTGCTTTCTTTTCTCTATTGCCTGATCGATTTCTTCTTTTGTAATCAATCCTGCCTCAATTATTCTTTTTACATAAGTAGAAACCGTTTGTTGTTTCCATGAAATGTCAGGAAGTTTAGAAATCGAACCATCTGACATACCTTCCTTCTTATATTGCAACACTTTAACTACCATTGGATTAGCTAGTAGCTTTTTTTGTTCTTCGATTTTCTTTTCTTCTGTCATTTTTTCTCCCACATCGAAACCTCTCTTTCTAACATTATTTTTCTGGCTCAATATATTCTAAAGTACCAGGTATAATCTTATCCATAAAAACCTCTCCATTTAAGTGATCCACTTCATGACTAATCACTTGTGCCAACAATTCTTTTGCTTTCACTCTCATTCTCTTTCCTTCACGATCTGTATACTCTGCTACTACTTCTGCTGGTCTTATCACTTTCGCAAACTGATTTGGGAAGCTCAAGCACCCTTCGTCTACTTCTTGTTCTCCTTTTGTCTTAATAATAACAGGATTTAGCAATACAATTGGTCCATGTTCATCATATAAATCAATGACAATCACTCTTTTTAACACACCCACTTGTACACCTGCTAAGCCCACACCATTGTATTTGTGCATAGTTTCTATCATATCATCAATTAAAATTTGTATTTTTTCATCAATTTCTTCTACTTCTCTTGATCTCTTTTTTAAAATGTCGTCCCCTTCTAATCTTATCTTTCTAATTGCCATTTTCTCTTTACTCCTTTTTCATATTTTTAGCTTTATGAAACATCACATCATATTATTAGGATTTACATCTACTGTTATACGTGTTGTTTTTAAATTTTTACTATAAATTTCTTTTAAATATTGATTTAATATCCTATTCGCTTCTTTTGTCATATTTCCTTTGATAATCAATCGATAACGAAATCGATTTTGTATTTTATCAATTGGTGCTGGCATTGGTCGAAAAATATTAAATTGTTCATCATTTAACTTATTTTTTAAATATTGATATGTCCAATTGCTACATTTTTGAATTTCTACTTCTTCTAAACTATTAAAGTTCACTACTATTATATCGCAAAATGGCGGATATTTCAACTGTTTACGTAACGCTATTTCTGTTTCATAAAATTTTTCGTAATTTTGTTCTCTTGAACATTGAATGGTAAAATTTTCTGGATTATAACTTTGTATGATTACTTTCCCTGGTAGTTTTTCCCTTCCTGCTCGTCCGTGCCACTTGGGTTAAAATTTGGAACGTTCTTTCATTGGCTCTATAATCATCTATATTCAATGAACTATCAGCTGATATAACTCCTACTAATGTAACATTTGGAAAATGATGTCCTTTCACCACCATTTGCGTTCCAATTAAAATGTCAATTGCTTCATTTTTAAATTTATTTAAAATTTGTTCGTGCGAATTTTTTTTGGTAACAGTATCAATATCCATTCGAATGGTACTTGCTCCGTGGAAACTGCTTTTGAATTTCTTGTTCTAGTTTCTGTGTTCCTGTTCCAAAATAACGTATTTTATCACTTTGACATTCTGGACAAACTTTTACAATGTTTTCTTCCTGTCCACAGTAGTGACATTTTAACTTTTTTTCATAACTATGATAGGTCATACTAATATTACAATTCTTACAAGTTACTGTATAACCGCAATTTCTACACATAATAAAAGTTGCATAACCACGACGATTTAAAAATAAAATTGTCTGTCTTTTTTCCTTCCAATTTTGTTCTATGGCTGTGTATAAATCCATACTTAGCATGGAACGATTACCATTTACCAATTCTTGTTTTAGATCAACTACTTGTACTTTTGGCATAGAAGATTGATTCGCTCTTTTGGTTAAGGTTAAAATTTCCACTTCTGTTTTTTCTTCTTTTTTTGCTTGATAATAGGTTCTTATATCTGGCGTAGCGCTTCCTAATACCAATGGGCAATGATTTTGCTTCGCTATTTTTTTGGCTATTTCTTTTGCATCATATTTGGGATTTGCTTCTGATTTATAAGAACTGTCGTGTTCCTCATCAATAATAATCATTCCGATCTTTTCAATTGGAGCAAAAATTGCTGATCTTGCTCCAATTACGATACTTGCTTTCCCTTCTCTTATTCGTTCCCATTCGTCATGTCTTTCTCCAATCGATAATTTACTATGTAATACTGCTATGGTTTCTTTTCCAAATCGAGCAATAAAACGGTCGAGCATTTGTGGTGTCAGTGATATTTCTGGTACCAATAAAATGGCTGTTTTTTTATCATTTATGGTTTTTTCTATTAATTGTAAATAAATTTCTGTTTTTCCAGATCCTGTTACACCATATAATAAAAAAGTTTGATATTCTTCTTCTTTCATTTTTTGTTTTATTTTTTGATAAGCCTTTTCTTGTTCTTCTGTTAATTGTAGTTTTTTTGTTTCTTCTATCTTCTGGATTGTTTCTTCATCTTTTTGATTTAATGGAGTTCTTTCTATTTTTTGCTCTATTATTTCTAAATATCCATTTTTTACAAGCGTATTTACAATTGCTCTTGTACTATCTGTAAACATTTCAATTTCTGGTATGGTTACTCCTTCATTATCTTTTACAAAGTTGATTACTTTTTTCTGCTTGTCTGATTTTATTTTATTTGTTTCTATATCAAATTCGATTTCTTCTACGTCTTTTTTTAAATAGACACAATTGATTGTTTTTTCTTGTATTCTTTTTTCTTTGTTTTTGGTTCTAGTTCCTGGTGTTAACATTAGTTTGATACAATCTGAAATGTTGCAAAAGTATCTTTTTGCCATCCATTTTGCTAATTCAATTTGCTCGTCTTTTAGTTGTTCTTCTAGTTTTGCAATTTCTTTGATTTGGTTTGGATAGTCTGTTTTTTCTTTTAGTTTTACGACAAAAGCTTCTTCTAATTTTTCTCCTTTTCCAAATGGCACTAATACTTTACTCCCAACAAAAATAAGCCCTTCTAATAAAGTAGGGATCTGATAATCAAAAGTTCGATTTAATTTTTTAGCGGTTCGATTGATAATTACTTCTGCTATCATTTCTTCTCCTCTTTTCTTTGGTTTCTAGTATATCAAATTTTTATCTTTTTCACAAGATCGTTTTTCTTTTGAAAATATAAAAACATAAAAGATAAAAGAAAATAATCTCCTCTACAAGTTACTATAATTTTCTACAATTACACAATAAAAGACAGATATTGTTAACTTAACATCTGCCATTAAACTTGTAATTAATCCCTTACTTTTTTAGATTACACTTTCATTTTTTGTTTCTATAATAATCAATCATAAACAATATAATTGAAATTATAAGCAATATGAATATAGTCAGAATATCCCATATATCAATAATAGGTTCTAAAATCATCTTTGATAAAGTTATATTTACTATTAAACATACTGGTATTCCTAATAATAAAGAAATACTGGCTACAATATATTTTCTTTGTTTAAATTTTTGAGAAATTCCTACTATGCTCCATAAATATATCAATCCAATTACTGACATTATCGCTCCAATAAATAGAATTTCTGTATTCTTTATTAGTACACTTAATATATAAAGAAATGGTATAATAAA
>JAAVZN010000110.1 GCA_022791675.1 Clostridia bacterium
AAAGCAGAGCAAACAACACCAGCAATCACATTAAGTAAAAATACAGTTATGATGACAGAAGAAGCACCAGAATTAACACTTACCAATACAGCAATGGAAAACGGAAAAGTAAGTTATGTTTCTAGTGATGAAAATGTAGTAACCATTGATGAAACAGCAAAAATTACATTAGTGGGAACAGGAAAAGTAGAAATCACGGTAATTTATGGAGAAACTGCAAATTACAGTGAAAAATCAGCAACCGTTACTTTAGAAGTAACAAGTGACACTTTAACAGAAAATAGTTTTGTTGTAGAAAATACAACAGCGATTTATGATGGCAAAGAAAAACAAGCAAAAGTAACAGCTGATGTAGAAGGCGTAGGAACCATTACCGTTGTTTACAAACAAGGAGAAAATGTAGTAACACCAGTAAACGCTGGAGAATATGACATCTATGTAAATGTAACAGCAGGGGATAAATATGATGCAGTAGAAAACTTAAAAGTAGGAACATTGATCATTCAAAAAGCAGAACAAGCAATTCCAGCAGTTACAATTAGTTCAAACACTGTGAAAATAACAGAAGAAGCACCAACTTTAACTGTTTTCAATACACCAATGGAAAATGGAAAAGTAACTTATACTTCAAGCAACGAAAATGTAATAACAATGAATGAAAAAGGAGAAATTACATTAATAGGAGTAGGAGAAGTAGAAATTACTGTAACTTATGGAGAAACTGCAAATTACAGTGAAAAATCAACAAAAGTTATTTTACAAGTAATAAAAGATACTTTATTAGAAACCAACTTTATGATCGAAAATCCAACAGCAATTTATGATACCACAGTAAAAGATGCAAAAGTAACAGCAGATGTAGATGGAATAGGAGAAATTAGTGTTATCTATAAACAAGATGGAAGTGTAGTAACACCTATTAATGCTGGAAAATATGACGTATATGTGAATGTAACAGAAGGAATCAAATATGGGGCAATAAATGACTTAAAAATAGGAACTTTCACCATAAACAAAGCAGAGCAAACAACACCAGCTATTACATTAAGTAAAAATGTTGTTATGATGACAGAAGAAGCACCTGATCTAACACTTAATAATAGCGCTATGGAAGGTGGAACGGTAACATTTACTTCTAGTGATGAAAATGTAGTAACTGTTGATGAAAATGGAAACATTACATTAGTAGGAGCAGGAAAAGCTGAAATTACAGTAACTTATGGAGAAACTGCAAATTATACTGAAAAATCAGCAACTGTTACTTTAGAAGTAACAAAAGATACTTTAACAGCAGATTGCTTTATCATAAAAGATGAAAATCCAGATTATGATGGAGATGCAAAACAAGCAACAGTAACAACAGATGCAGAGGGAATGGGAAGCTTTACCGTAACTTACAAACAAAATGGACAAGTGGTAACACCAATCAATGCAGGAGAATATGAAATCTTTGTAGATGTTGTTGCAGGAACAAAATATGATGCAATTAGTGACTTAAAAATAGGAACTTTAACCATTCAAAAAATAGCATATAGTTTACCAAATAACGTAAGCTTTGATAGTAATGTCGTTGAATATGATGGAAATGCACATAAAATTGAAGTTGCAGGATTACCAGAAGGAATTGAAGTAGAATATCAAGATAATGAACAAACCAATGCAGGTATTTATACAGCAATTGCAACCTTCCATATAAAAGAAGGTTCAGACATTGCGGTAAATCACAATGCAGTAATTCCAGCAACGAAAGAAGCAACATTAACAATTACAAAAAGAAAACCATCAAAAGCAGACATAGATGTTGAACCATCAAAAGTAGAATATAATGGAAATCCAAGAACAGATGTGAAAGCAGTGCCAGCAACGAATATTGTGGGAATGGGAGAAATTGTAGATGTTACTTATTGTTTAAGAGGAACCAATAATGTAACAACAACACCTCCAACTACAGTAGGAACTTATGATGTAAGAGTAACTGTAAAAGAAGGACAAAACTATACAGCAAGAAATAACTTTGCAGTTGGTGCCTTTAAGATTAATCCAAAAGCAATATCAGAAGCAGATGTAACTGTAAAAGTACCAGAAGATTTACAATACAATCAAAATCCAAAACCTGTAACAGTAGAATTAGCAGAAGGAGTAGAAGCTGATTATACCGTAACATATTTAAAAGATGGTAATCCAATTTCAGGAGTTCCAACAGAAAGAGGAACTTATGTAGCAACCGTAGTTGTAACAGGAAAAGGAAACTATACGGATAGTATAACAATCAATCAAGAATATACCATTACAAAAACATTACCAGAATATGTAGTACCAACAGATCTAACAGCTATTTATGGACAAACATTAGCTGATGTAAAATTACCAGCAGGATTTACATTTGAAGATGCGTTATCAACAACAGTTGGAAATGCAGGAACCAATTCATTTAAGGTAACTTATACACCAGATGATGTTGAAAACTATGAAATTGTAACTGGTATTGATGTAAACATTGTCGTAGAGAAAGCAGAACAAACAACACCAGCTATTACATTAAGTAAAAATACGGTTATGATGACAGAAGAAGCACCAGAATTAACACTTACCAATACAGCAATGGAAAATGGAACCGTAACATTTACTTTTAGTGATGAGAAGGTAGTAATTGTTGACGATAATGGAAACATTACATTAGTAGGAGCAGGAAAAGCTGAAATTACAGTAACTTATGGAGAAACTGCAAATTATAGTGAAAAATCAGCAACCGTTACTTTAGAAGTAACAAGAGATACCTTAGTAGAAAATAATTTTATCATAGAAAATCCAATCACTATTTATGATACAACAGTAAAAGATGCAAAAGTAACCGTTGACGTAGATGGAATTGGAACATTAAGTGTTATCTACAAACAAGATGGAAGTGTAGTAACGCCTATTAATGCTGGAAAATATGATGTTTATGTAAATGTAACAGAAGGAACCAAATATGGAGCAGTAACTGATTTAAAAGTAGGAACTTTGACTATTAATCAAGCGGAACAAGCAAAACCAGTTATTAGTTTAAGCAAAGATTCTGTTATGATGACAGAAGAAGCACCAATACTAACCGTAACAAATCTTGCAGAAGCAAAAGTAGCAGTTACCTATCGTTCAAGCAATGAAAATGTTGCAACTATTGATGAAACAGGAAAAATTACATTAATGGGATCTGGAACAACAACAATTACTGTAACTTATACAGGAAATAACAATTATGTAGAAAATTCAAGTACAGTAGAATTAACAGTTTCAACCAATAAATCAGCATTAGAAGCTATTTTGAAAGAAGTATCAGAATTAATTGAGACAGATTATTCAGAAGAAAGCTGGAAAGCATTACAAGATGCAATAAAAGGTGCTGAAGATCTAACAGAACAAGCAGAAATTGATGCAAAAGTAGAAGAAATTAGAGAAGCAATTAACGGATTAACCGTTGATAAAACAGAATTAGAAGCAATCAAAGCACAAGCAAATGACTTAGAAGAAACAGACTACTCAGTAGAAAGTTGGGCTAAGTTAGAAGAAGCTTTGGCATTACCAGAAGATAAACAATCAGAAATAGACGCTAAAGTAGAAGCAATCCAAGAAGCAATTAATGGATTAACCGTTGATAAAACAGAATTAGAAGCAATCAAAGCACAAGCAAATGACTTAGAAGAAACAGACTACTCCGTAGAAAGTTGGGCTAAGTTAGAAGAAGCATTAGCATTACCAGAAGACAAACAATCAGAAATAAATGCTAAAGTGGAAGCAATCCAAGAAGCAATGGCAGGATTGACAGTTGATAAAACAGCATTAGAAGCAATCAAAGCAGAAGTAGAAAAATTAAATAAAACAGATTATTCAGAAGCAAGTTGGGCTGATTTAGAAAAAGTATTAGCATTGCCAGAAGACAAACAATCAGAAGTAAATGCTAAAGTAGAAGCAATCCAAGAAGCAATGGCAGGATTATCTGTTGATAAGACAGCATTAGAAGATATCTTGGCAAAAGTAGAAGATTTAGAGGCAACAGATTATTCAGAAGAAAGCTGGAAAGCTTTACAAAATGCTGTAGCAGGTGCAGAAGATCTAACAAAACAAAGTGAGATCGACAACAAAGTAGCTGAAATTCAACAAGCAATTGATGGATTGAAAGTAGACAAAACAGCGTTAGAAGCAATTAAAGCAGAAGTAGAAAAATTAAATAAAACAGATTATTCAGAAGCAAGCTGGACAGAATTAGAAAAAGCATTAGCAATGCCAGAAGATAAACAATCAGAAATAGACGCTAAAGTAGAAGCTTTGAAAGAAGCAATGGCAGGATTATCTGTTGATAAAACAGCATTAGAAGCAATCAAAGCACAAGCAAATGACTTAGAAGAAACAGACTACTCCGTAGAAAGTTGGGCTAAATTAGAAGATGCTTTGGCATTATCAGAAGACAAACAATCAGAAGTAGATGCTAAAGTAGAAGCAATCCAAGAAGCAATTACTGGATTAACCGTTGATAAAACAGCATTAGAAGCAATCAAAGCAGAAGTTGCAAAATTAAATAAAACAGATTATTCAGAAGCAAGCTGGGCAGAATTAGAAAAAGCCTTAGCATTACCAGAAGATAAACAATCAGAAGTAAATGCTAAAGTAGAAGCTTTGAAAGAAGCAATGGCAGGATTAAGCGTTGATAAAACAGCATTAGAAGCAATCAAAGCACAAGCAAATGACTTAGAAGAAACAGACTACTC
>JAAVZN010000050.1 GCA_022791675.1 Clostridia bacterium
CAATAAAAATCTGTTTTATAGTAAATTTAGACATTAATATCACCGATAAAAATATATCATAAATTAGTGAAAAAGCAAAACTAAAGAGCCTAAACTTAATCAGACTCTTTAAGGGCGGAATTTATTCCGCTTTTTTATTATTTTCTTTCAAATTCTATAGTAACATCAGGATAAGGTCCATAACCAGTAGCAAATAATTCTAGTTTAATTTTTGTATATTGTTTCTCTGGATTCAATCCACTCAATTTCATTTGAAATTCAATGCCATCTTCTCCTTGAACCGAATAACTTTCTGCAATATTTTCTTTTAAAGTTGCATTACTAGACCAAGGATACAATTCAGTTTGAGTGATGTCTGTTATTTCCCAAGTGCCATTCCAACTTCCACTTGTATATGCGATACTATAATTTTCATCTTGCTGGCCATATTTTACTAGAGCATGTTTTAGCTCATCTGGATTAATAGGGGTACAGTATAAATAACCAAAATTATCTTTTTCATAGTAATATACTTTTATGCCATCTTTTTCCGCTACGAAATAGCTTTTTGTCCATTCATCACCTTTTCCATCTAATTGTACATTCATATCTGGTAGGATAATGTCTTTTGTTCCATCTCCTTCAAAGCCTGCATATTCTTGTTTAAGTCCTACCTCTTTTGCATTTTCATTTTTTACGACATTGAATTTTCCAATATAATTTGCATTCACATAAGGATTCCATGTTTCATCATTAGCAAATTGTATAACATATTGGTCATTTTCTTTATCTTCTATTTTTAAATAGATTTCCCATTCGCCTGTATTTATGTCATTTGGAATCGTAAATACGATATTTTTTGTAATCGTTTCGTTACTATTCCACTGTCTAACATCAATATTGGTATCGGTGACATAAATCATTTCTGGATTTTTTAACATTAATTTTACTTTTTTTTCATTGATAACATTCCCAAATCCAGTATTTTCAATATTGATACTAATAGCTAATTTTTCTCCTTGTTTTACATTAGGAGATATTTTTGATTTTTTCAATACAAATCGATAGCCCAAATGATCTTCAATATATTTTTGTGCAGTCTGACCTTTGTAAATAGAATTAGGACCATTGTAAATGGAATTTCCCCATTTTACCTGTGTGATTTCATTATTCCATATATAGTTTAAATAAGTCGTATGTGTTCGAAACATTTCTACTTGAGCATTTTCGATATCATTATATGGATTATTAGGAGCAACAGCTTCTCCTCCAAAAAATGTATAGTTAGCATGTGATTCTAAAAATTTTAAATCTTCTTCTCTATTATAATAAGTTCCTAAATCAGATTCACTGCCTAAATATCCATCATTAAACATACCTAATCGAGAGGCGCCACTTCCATCATAAGCAGTATTTTCGCGAATAGGATCAGAACCAAATAAATTTCTATACATCGTTAGTGTACGTGCATTTACAGTAATTGTATCAGGTACCGTTTTTAATAAAGCTTTTAGAATTTCGTTGATATCTTTTGGATTTGCATAATCACTATCATGCATTTCACCCCATTGACCAATAAAGCCAGCTTCCACAACAGTAATGATATCCTTGTTTGTTTCAAAGATTGTTTTAAATTGTTCAATGTGTTTTAATATTGCACTTAAAGTATAGGGTTCTTTGTTGGTTTCACCATCATAATCATAGGCAACTCTTACAATTGCTTTTAGCTTATTTTTTCTTAACAAATCGAAGGCACTATTAAGATCAGCAATATCAGCATCAGATAGGTTTAAATCTCCATTTCCATTTGCTCTTCCAGACAACTTTGAAATATTGATTCTTAAGTGTACCAATGTTCGATTTGTGTTAAGAGCATCACTGATTGCATTATTAACTTGAGAATAATCGAAACCGGTACTATTTCCAACTATTATGGCAGGATAATAAAAACCTCTGTCAGGATTAGGAAGGCGCCTAGTACTTTCGGTGTAATTTAAATCTTGCAAATTTAATTGAGAGGTGTAAACAAATGTATCTGCTTCAGCTTGTAATAATTTGATTTGTTCCTTATTTTTTTCTTTTTCGTGTAAATCAGCTGATTTAGTTGCTTTTTTTAATAAACCATTATCATTTGTTAAATGATAAATAGCAACACCAGATAATATTAGTAATAAAATGATTGTAATAACAAGTGCAATTAAAGTAATTCCGTGGCTACTTTTTAATTTTTGAGTTGATTGGTAATTCATATTTTAAAATTCCTTTCTTTTTATCATTCTAAAAGTATATTAGCATAA
Organism: Clostridia bacterium; assembly: GCA_022791675.1. Lineage (GTDB taxonomy): Bacteria > Bacillota > Clostridia > TANB77 > CAG-508 > CAG-269. Next base: position 2,277 of record JAAVZN010000050.1, read on the forward strand.
AAAAAATATAATTGCAATAAAAGCAATCAGCTTAAAGAAAAAAGCTTGACAAATAGAAATGAGAAATTATAATAATATAAGAAAGAAATAAAAAATAAGAGAAGTGATGGAGTAAAATGGAAAAGCAAATATTACACATTGATGTTAACAATGCTTTTTTAAGTTGGACTGCAGTAGAAAAAATAAAACAAGGAAGTAAAATAGACATTCGAGAAATACCAGCTATTATAGGAGGAGACGAAGCCAAGAGAACAGGAATTGTACTAGCCAAAAGTATGAAAGCAAAAGAATGTGGAATCAAAACAGCAGAAACGATATATCAGGCTAGAACCAAATGTCCTGGATTACAAATCTTTGAATCAAATTTTAATAGTTATAAAAAATATTCGGATAGTTTATATAACTTATTACTACAATATACTGACAAAATAGAAAGATTTAGTATTGACGAATGTTTTTTGGATATGACAAACTATCTTATGAAAGATACACTTATCAATAAGGCAAAAGAAATTAGTAAAAGAGTAAAGGAAGAGCTAGGATTTACTGTGAATATAGGGGTAGCCAATAATAAACTACTAGCAAAAATGGCATCAGACTTTGAAAAGCCAGACAAAGTTCACACTTTATTCCAAGAAGAAATACCAGAAAAAATGTGGATATTACCTGTTTCAGAATTATTTATGTTAGGAAAAAAAACAGTCCCTAAACTATTAAACTTACAGATTAAGACAATTGGAGATTTAGCAAAAGCCGATCAAAAAATGATAGAGAAAAAATTTGGAAAACATGGAAATATGATATGGGAATATGCAAATGGAATTGACGATTCAGAAGTAAAGTACAAAAAAGAACTTCCAAAAGTGATTGGAAATTCCATTACATTACCACAAAATGTATCAGAGATGAAAAAATTAGAAGAAATATTATTAGCACTAACAGAACAAGTAACCTATCGTCTAAGAAGATATAACCTGTTAGCCAATACCGTAAATGTACAGTTACGAACAAAAGATTTTGAAGATACTTCCCATCAAGGAAAATTACTAATTGCTACAGCTACAACCAAAGAAATTTATCAAAAAGCAAAACAATTATTAGAACAAATGTATCAAAATGGAATACCAATTAGGCTAATTGGAGTAAGGGTGGATCATTTAGAGGGGAAAGAAGAACAACAAATATCTTTTTTTGAAAATAAGCAAAATAAAAAACAAGAAAAATTAGATGAGGCAATTGATTCATTAAAAGAAAAATACGGATATAGTATGATTACAAGGGCAGGAAAAATGAATGTGGATCATTTATTAAAATTAAAAGATATCAAATAAGAAAGAGATTAAAAAGATGAAGAATATAAAATATAATGATGAAGTTATATCTTATCAATTAATTAGGTCAAAGATTAAAAATATGTATATTTATATCAGAGATGGGAAAGTCATTGTAAAAGTACCAACTAGATTAAAAGAAAAGGAAATTGACGAATTTGTGAATCGAAAAGCGAGATGGATCTATGAAAAAATAAAACAAGAAAAAGAAATGCTAAAAGAAGAAAAAATTAAGTTAGAAGATATAAATAGATTAGAAACAATCGTGAAAAAAACAATTGAAAAGTATGAGACACTATTAGGAGAAAAAACCAATAAAGTGAGAATAAAGAATATAAAATATGCTTGGGGAAGTTGCTCTAGCAATAGAAATATTACAATCAATCAAAAATTAGCCCTAAAAGATGAAAAAGTTATAGAATATGTAGTATTACATGAAATGTGTCACCTAACATATATGAATCATTCCAAAAGTTTTTGGCAATTGCTTGAAACATATATGCCTCAATATAAAGAGTATAGAAAAACGTTACAATAAAAAACGTAGATGATTGACTAGATTGCCTTAGATATGGTACTATTAAAGAAGTAAAAACGAGTTAGGAGAAAAAAGAATGTGGGAAAGAAGAGAGTTAAAAGAAAAAGCAAAAAAAGTAGTCCATAAGAACTATTGGACAGCAATTGTAGTGTGCTTTATCATTGCTTTATTTACAGGAGAGTTTGGAACGTCAATCGTAGGAGTATGGCAATCAGAAGATTCGATGGATCCGAATTATGTTGTACATAGACACCAAGAAAGATTAGAACAAGATGGATATGAATTAGATACTTTTTTCTCTCAAACAAACATAGAAGATACATTGAATGAGACACAAAAAAAAGTATGGGAAGCAATAGAAGATAATTTGAATAGTGCAACAAAATCACAAAAGTATATTTTTAAAATATGGGATGCAATTACACTTTTTAGTTTTCAGCAGGATAAAGTAGGAGTTGTACTTTGTGTCACAGCTGTTTTAGCTCTTGCTTTTACAATATTTGTGGCAGATCCTTTGATTGTTGGAGGAAAACGATACTTTTTAAAAGCAAGAGAAGGAAGCAATACAAGAGTGGGAATTCTAGGAGAAGTCTTTCAAAAAGAACATTGGCTTAATGTAGCAATTATTATGTTTTTGCGAAACTTATATAATGCTCTTTGGTATTTAACAATTGTAGGTGGTGTCATTAAAACTTATGAATATAGAATGATTCCATATATTTTAGCAGAAAATCCAAAGATAAAAAGGAAAGAAGTTTTTGAACTTTCAAAAAAAATGATGAAGGGAAATAAGTGGAAGACATTTGTTTTAGATATATCTTTCTTTGGGTGGAACTTTTTATCGGTTTTAACATTAGGATTATTGAGTATATTATATGTAAATCCGTATAATGCATCAACCATAGCGGAATTATATGTAACATTAAGAGATAAAAGTAATGAACAGCATTGACAACAATTGCTGTTTTTTTAAAACTGACAATAGAAAAACTTGACGATAAAAAGTAGAAAAGAAGAGGAATTGTAAAAATATGTAAAAACGAACAAAAATATGGGGAATTTTGCGATGGAAAGTGCTTGAAAACTACCACAAAACGTAGTATTATGAAGAACGGATTGTACAAAAGAGGGGAGAAAAAAATGAAAACTTTTTTCGGCAGTACGTTTGTGGAAGAAGAGCTTTTAAGAGATGCAAGAATTGATTATCCAATCAAATTACAATATTACAAAATAATGAATGAAGAAGAAACGTTAGAAGGAAAATCCAAATTTGGAATTTATATGGTGAAAAAAGAATATAGAAAAGAAGGAACCAAAGTAGAAGAGGGAGAAGTGAAGGAAGTAACAGATGATGAGAAAGAAATAGAAGAAATCTTGAAATATTTGAAACGAGGGCAAGTTATGCCAGTAGAATTAGAAGTAATAGTAAACGAATATATGGAAATAAATCATCATTTTTGGAAAAACAAAACAAAAAGCTTGCAAAATACAAGGAATTAAGCTAGAATACTTAAGTAAGAAAAAATAAGGAGGATTACATGGCAGATAAATTAGTAATAGTAGAATCACCGGCAAAAGCAAATACAATAAAGAAATTCTTAGGAGGCAGTACAAAAGTAGTAGCTTCTATGGGACATATTAGAGATTTACCAAAATCCAAAATGGGAATTGATATCGAACACGATTTTGAGCCAGAGTATATTAATATAAGAGGAAAGGGAGATCTTATAAAATCTCTAAAAAAAGAAGCCAAACAAGCCAAAAAAATTTATATCGCAACTGACCCTGACCGTGAAGGAGAAGCAATTGCATGGCATTTAGCCACTATTTTAAAAGAAGAAAAAGGGAAAATAACACGTGTGACATTTAATGAAATAACCAAAGGGGCAGTACGAAAAGCAATCAAAGAACCAAGAGATATTGATGTTAATTTGGTAGATGCACAACAAGCAAGAAGAGTTTTGGATCGAATTGTAGGTTATAAAATGAGTCCGGTTTTATGGAAAAAAGTAAAAAGAGGATTATCAGCAGGAAGAGTACAATCGGTTGCAGTTAAATTAATTGTAGATCGAGAAGAAGAAATTGAGAATTTTAAACCAGAAGAATACTGGAATTTATATGCTAATTTACAAGACAAAGAAAGCAAAAAAGATTTTGAAGCAAGATTTTATGGAAAAGAAGGAAAAAAACAAGAAGTTCACTCAGAAGAGGAAATGAATCAAATTTTGAAAGCAATCGATCAAGCCAAATATATTGTAACAGAAGTAAAAAGAGGAGAAAAGAAGAGAAATCCAGCACCACCTTTTACAACTAGTACAATGCAACAAGAAGCTTCTAGAAAATTAGGATTTACGTTAAAGAAAACCATGTCAATTGCACAAGGATTGTATGAAGGAGTAAAAATGCCAGAAAAAGGAACAGTAGGATTAATTACTTATATGAGAACGGATTCTACTAGAATTTCTGAAGAAGCAAGGGCAAGTGCAAAAGAGCACATTGTAGCAAATTATGGTGAAAAATATTATGAAAATAGATATTATAAAACGAATAAAGAAGCACAAGATGCTCATGAAGGTATTAGACCAACTTATGCAGACTTGGAGCCAGAAGAGATCAAAGACTATTTAACAAAAGATCAATATAAATTATACAAGTTAATTTATAATCGTTTTATGGCAAGTCAGATGGCAACGGCAATTTATGATACAATGGCAGTGTCAATTGATAGCAATGGATATACTTTTAAAGCGAATGGCCAAATGATTAAATTTAAAGGGTTTATGACTTTATATGTAGAGGGGACAGATCAAAAAGAACAAGAAGAGGAGGGAATGTTACCAGATTTAAAAGAAAAACAAGAATTAAAATTAAAAAAATTAAATCCAAAACAAAGTTTTACGGAACCACCACCACGTTATACAGAAGCAAGTTTAGTAAAGGCTTTAGAGGAAAAAGAGATTGGAAGACCAAGTACGTATTCGCCAACAATTACTACTATTTTGGACAGAAGATATATTGAAAAGATACAAAAACAGCTTTCTCCAACGGAATTAGGAAGAATTGTAAATACCTTATTAACAGAAAACTTTACAGATGTTATTAATGTAGAATTTACAGCTAAAATAGAAAATGAATTTGATGAAATAGCCAATGGAAAAGAAGAATGGAAAAAGATGATCCGAGAGTTTTATGGACCATTTGAAAAAGAAATAGAAAAGGTAGAAAAAGAATTAGAACATGTAGAATTAGTTGATGAAGTGTCTGATGTACAATGTGAAAAATGTGGTAGAATGATGGTGTATAAATTTGGAAGATATGGAAAATTCTTAGCTTGTCCAGGGTATCCTGAATGTAAGAACGCAAAACCAATCATAGAAACGATTGAGGTACCATGTCCAAAATGTGGAGCAACAGTGCAAGTGAGAAAAACGAAAAGAAAAAGAAATTATTATATATGTGAAAATAATCCTGTTTCTTGTGATTATATTTCTTGGAATAAGCCAAAAGAAGGCGAAAAGTGGAATCCTGATGAAGCGGAAGAGGTAAAAAAAGAGACAACAAAAAAACCAAGAAAAAAGACTTCAAAAAAGACAACCAAAAAGGCAAAGTAATTCAGATATAGGTAAAATAAGCAGAATATTTAATAGAAAGTTATTAACATAACTTTTGAGGATTGTTACAATGAAGAAGAAATAGGAGGAAATGAACGATGATAAAAACGAAAGAAAGAAAAGAAATAGATAAGGGAATTACTTTAATTGCATTGGTTATAACAATTATTGTTTTGCTTATTTTAGCAGGAATTAGTATGGCAACCTTAACAGGAAATAATGGGATTTTATCAAAAGCACAGGAAGCGAAAACAAAACATGAAGAGGAAACAAAAAAGGAAGAGGAAAGACTTAATAATATGGTAGATTATATGGATAATCTAGATGGTAATAAAAATGGAATAGCAAAATATGTAAAAGTAGGAGATTATATACAGTATGGAGAAAAATTACAAGAACAAGAATATGGAACGAAAGTAGAAGAAACGGGTTATACAGAGGTACAGACATTTCAAACAGACCAAACAACAACATGGCGTGTTATGAATATTACACAAAATGGGGAGGTAGAAATTGTAGCAAGTAGCAATACTTTGACAGATGGAGGAAATGCAGGATTATATCTAAAGGGAAGAGTTGGATTTGAAAATGCCAAGACGATTTTAAATAATATGTGTGAAAAATTGTATAGTTCAAGTTATGGAAGAGGAAGGAATATAAAAGTAGAAGATATTAATCGTTTAGTTGGGTATATTCCAGGTGAGCAACAAATATTTTCTTATACATCAGGTTGGGCTTTTTATGATAAAGAGAAAAATGAGTTTAGAATGCCTAGTGCTGAAAATCCGGTTGTAGTAAAAGCAACTACTTATACCTATATGATTGATAACAAGTGTCCAATGTATGATACGCTTGTGGCAAATACTTTTTGTCCAGATGGAGATGTTAATGTAAAAGATAATACAACAGAACATTACTGGTTATCTGATGATTGTATTCATTGTGGAGAAGATACTGCTCGATTTGGTTGGAGAGATGTCAAAGGGGGCAGAGTTGATGGTGTTCCACTTTATTCTGTTACTACTAATTGGGCAATTGGTGAATCAGTTTATGCTAAAGGTGTTCGTCCTGTTGTAGTGCTTTCAAAAAATGCAACATTAGATTTTAGTAATGATATGTATGATGGAACAACAGCACAAAAGGCTTGGAAATTAAAATAATAAAAAATGTTACAGAAATGTTGTTATATTGATATAGCAACATTTTTGTAGGATAAGTTTTACTTTTTTCTTGACAAGTAGTAATAAATTTGTTATTATTATTAATGCATTTGGAATATTTTTGATGCAAAGTGAATATATTTTAATATGCAGGTATAGTTTAGTGGTAAAACATAACCTTGCCAAGGTTAAGTTACGGGTCCGTTTCCCGTTACCTGCTCCAAAACGGCGATAAAGCCATGTTGCTGTGGCTGTTCGAACAAAGTGAGTTACAGCCTCAGTATCTGGTAACATTGTCGATGATGTAAAATGGCGATATAGCCAAGTGGTAAGGCACGAGTCTGCAAAACTCTGATCCCCGGTTCGAATCCGGGTGTCGCCTCCAAAAAACTAAAAAACACTTAAAAACAGCATATAACAATAGATTTGTGTTAATGCTGTTTTTATATTTATCACATATTTATCACATTAGTTTTTAGAAAAGATAGTTTAACTTGTTGACGGCATTTTGTTTGTGAAAAAATCTTCCAATAGAAAGAAGGATTATTTTTATGTTTAAGATAATTAAGCAAGAACTAGAATTTGAGGAATGTCTAAAAAAGACTTGAATTTATATGTGAGTTTTCAAAAGTTACTTCTACTTTTATCAATGGTAGCATTAGGAAATTAGAGAGAACTAATCTTACACATATTGAGCCACATAGAGTGATTATCAAAAATATTACTTTTTTAGTTTTCAATGATTCAAATGATGTTTATATTTCAAATTTGACTAAAAAGATTAAATTATCAGAGTTAGAAGAATAGTTGAAAAAATAGTATTTGACAAAGTAGAAAAATGTCTGTATAATAAAGATAGAAAATGAGAGCCACAAAGTGGTTACCACAAAAAGTAAAAAAAGTAAGTCAGTGCTC
>JAAVZN010000051.1 GCA_022791675.1 Clostridia bacterium
GGTCAGTGTAAACCCCATCTGAAGCAACACCGAAAAAGAAGATTAAGCCTGCTCGGCGCCTTCTAAATTGCGTGGCTTGAGATATATAGTAATATATATCCTAGATAAATGACTATTTTAAAAGACGGAACCCGGCTTACAGATTTGCTCTATTTTATTTTGACAAATCAACCAATCAAGTGATATAATCCGAAGACAAGGAGAGATTACCAATGAAAAAAATAAGTTTTTTAGCAACTGATGGCATTGCATTAGATGGAATACTCTATGAAAGTGAACAAAAAACGAAAAATATTATATTAGCTGTACACGGAATGACAAGTAATTGTTTGAAACAAAGAGATGAAATCATTGCTCAGAAAGCCAATCAAGAAAAAATAGATTATTTTTGCTTTAATAACAGAGGAAGCGATCTGGTAAAATATTGCAATAGAGAGGTCGACGGAAAAAAAGAAAAAAAACTAGGAGGAACCTCTTTTGAGGACGTTTTAGAAGGCTATGAAGATATTGTAGGTGCGATTATAAAAGTAAGAGAATTAGGGTATCAAAAAATCTATTTACAAGGACATAGTTTAGGGTGTACCAAAATAGTGTACACTTATCATAAATTACAAGAAGAACAAAATCACGACATATTAGAATCGATAAAAGGAATTCTATTACTTTCTTTAATTGATATACCCAATAGTTTGAAAAATTATCTGGGAGAAAAATTTGAGAAATATTTATTATTAGCAGAAGAAAAAGAAATGGAAGGAAAGGCTTTCGAATTTATGCCCAAAGAAGCATTTATTTACCCTATTAGTGTAAAAACATTTTTAAGATATGCACGAGATAACCAAGAGATTGATTTTGCTAATTATGGAGAAGATGCCAAACTAGAAGTATTAAATCATATTACTGTTCCTTTATTTATGAGGTGGGGGAATATACATGAAATGATTTGGCAAGAAGCAGAAGAATTAGTAAAAATAGTAGATAGCCGTATAAGCAATCCAAATCAAGACATTCATTATATCAAGGGAAGTAATCATTCCTATACAGGAAAAGAGGAAGAAGTAGCAGAACAAATTGTAAAATTTATTCAAAAAACGAAATAAGATACGAAGGAGAGATACAATGGATAAAATGATTCAAAATAAAAAACAAAATATGAAAATTTATTCCTTATATAGAGCTATATCCAAGGATTTAATTTTTTATTATGCTATAGAATTTTTATTTTTGACACAAGTAAAACATATTAGTAGTTCTGATGTTGTATTAGGAGGTGCTATGTATGCGGTATTTATGATTATTTTTCAAATACCAGCCAGCATTGTAGTAGATAAAATTGGAACTAGAAAATGTACCATTATAGCAAATATATTCAATAGTATATTTGTTTTATTAATTATGTTTTGTGACAATTTGGGAACTTTAATTTTTGCACAATTTATTAGTAGTTTATGCTTTTCTTTAAAAGATATATCAGATAGTGCTTTAATCCAATATTCTATTCCAAACAGTAAAAAACAAGGTGAGATTTTTTCTAGATTAGAGGGAAAAGGAGCGAAAGATTATTACTTGATCAATGCAATTACTTATGTAGGAGCAGGATTTTTATATGTGATAAATCCTTATATTCCAATCATTGGAAGTTTTTGTTTTACGATTTTAGCCATTTTCTTATCATTGGGATTTAGTGAAGTAGAAGAAAAAACAACAAAAGAAGAACCACCTAAGAAATATATGAAAGAGTTGTGGGAAGGAGTAAAATTCATTTCTAATTCACAACGTTTAAGAAGTTTGTTTTTATATTCAGGAATTGCCTGGGGAATTTTTTGCTTAATTGGTTCCTATCGAGCAAGTTTAATGGTAGACATTGGGACGCCAGAGCAGGTTATTACAATCATTGCAGCAATAACAAGTGTATCGGCTTCCATTGGATCAAAAAAACAAATCCAATTTCATAATCATTTTCGCAATAAGTCATTATCTACAATTTTATGGATTACCACGATTTCTATCTTTATAATTGGTGTAGCTGGAGTAGTTAATAGTTCTCATCAAATTACTTTGACCATTTTAGTACTTCGGTTGTATTTTGATTTATTTTGTAAAAGGAATCAGTGGGGTGCTTTCTACAAGATATCTAGGAAATTTTGCAGACGATAAAATGTTGACTCAAATTTATGCAGTAAATGCTATTAGTAGGAATGTTTTTCGAGCAGGAATTGGTTTTTTAGGTTCTTATTTATTACGAATTACAAATACTGCTAATAGTATGATTTTAGTAGGAATTATATTATTTATTACCGTATTAGGATTAACAGCCTATATGCAAACAAGATTAGGATTAAAGCCAGAAGAATATGATGAAAATGAGATATATAAAAAAGAAAAATTAAAAAGTGCTTGACAAAATAAAGTTACAGTTGTAAACTATAAATTAAGTTTACAACTGTAACTTTATTTTAATGGGAGGAAATAGAATGATAAATAGGAAGTATGAAATTACAGATGCAGAATTAGAAATTATGAATATTTTGTGGGAAAAATCACCTTTGACATTAAACGAAATTGTCAATCAATTGAGTCAAAAAGAAGAAAGAAATAAAAGTACGATTAAAACACTATTGTATCGATTGGTTGAAAAAGGAAGTGTGAAGTCCAAAACAGAAAAAAATAAAAAAGAAAATAGATTTGAACCAGAAATTTCACAAAAACAATATCGAAAGAAAGAAAATGAAAATTTTTTACAAAAATTGTATCATGGTAGCACAAACAAATTGCTATTGAATTTTGTAGAAGAAAAGAAAATTACCAAAAAAGATTTACAAGACTTATTGAATTTAATAGATGAATAAAAGGAGAGGGAAAATGTTATTCATACAAAAAATTTTTAGTAACATTTTATATATGGCAGGAATAGCAAGTTTGGTTGCTATCATAATTTTACTGTTACGAAAAGTATTTGACAAAAAAATATCGCCAAAGTGGAAACTTGCTATGTGGATTTTGTTATTGATGAGCTTATTGATTCCTTTTCGAATTACATTATATACCAATCATGAAAATTTTTATACATTTAGTACCATGATCGATTGGTTAGAAAAAATAAAAAATATAAGAGTTGGCAACATTTTAATATGGATATGGATCGTTGGAATGATGGGATTAGGAATGCTCTATTTTTTCAATAGCTTATGGATAAGATGGAAAATTGAAAAGGAAGAAGTACAAGAAAAGAAAGTTTTGAAAATATGGGAAGAAGCCAAAGTAGAAATGGGGATAAAAAGAAAAATTAAATTAGTGAAACAACACGCAAAAATAACTCCTTGTATTTATGGGATTTTTAGACCTAAGATTTTGGTAACAGAAGAAGTATTAAACAAGCCAGAAAAGGTAATGAAACATATTTTTTTACATGAACTGGCACATTATAAAAGAAAAGATATAGTAATCAATCAAATATTATTGCTCATTACTTCTATTTATTGGTTCAACCCTATTTTATGGATTTGTTTTAAACAAATCAGGCAAGACATGGAATTAAAGGCAGATGAAATGGTGCTTTATATACTGCCAAAAGAGCAAGAAAAAGAATATGCCAAATCGTTAGTTTGTATGTTACCAATTTCACAAGAAGAAAAAATGACAACAAGGTTATTATATATAACAGATAGTAAAAAAAATATGGAAAGAAGAATTAAAATGATAAAATTATCAAAACAATTTAAAGAATATAAAACATTGATAGGAGTAACTACTTTTGTTTTAACATTATGCATTGGTATTTTGATTTTCACACAAATCAAACCAAATGAGGAGACAGAAAGTTATTATCATGTTAAATATTTTGAAGTACCAGATCGAATGGTATATAAAGTAAAAGGGGAAGACCAATACTATGTGTATACTTCTGCCAAAAGTGACTATGACAAATTATTAGAACAATTAACCAAGTGTATTGATGGCGTAGGAGAAGGTGCAAGATTATCAAAAGAGGATATGAAACAAATTGAACAAGAAGAAAATTATATTGAACTAGATTATGATACCATTAGTAAAAATTATGTAATTGCCTATCAAAAACAGAATTATAATGTAATAAAAAGAACCGATGATGGTGGTGTTGTTATTCGAAATAATATCAAACAAAAAGAAGAATTAGAAAAGTTATTAAAGGAACAAACTAGACATAAAGAAGAATGCTATGGTATGATTGAAAACAAGGAATATAGAATTTTGGAACCGATTTTTTATCAAGTTCCAAGTTGGTCAAATGAATTAAAAAAATATGAACAAGGGATTTATAGTGTAAGATTGGGAAGTAAAGATGCTTGGGAAAAATTTGTGAAAAATAATGATTTAACAGTTCCGCAAGAGATTCCAGAACAACAATTTGAAAAAACAAATGTAATAGCAACCATAACAAAATATCAAATTGAGAAAATCGAAACGAGAATTGGTGGAGCTACTTTGTATTTTACAGGAAGAGAACAGCCAAATCAATATTACATTAATGTGTATTGTTTTAGTAAAGCAATGAATATCAATTGTATTTATCGAGATTTTACAGGAGTAAAAATGTCAATAATGGATAACAATTACTATGATGTTTATTGAAAAAGAAAAGGAGGAAAAAATGAAAGGGAAAAAGTATTTCATAGCAATTGGAATTATGGTTTTGTTATTCCTACTAGTGGGTGTTGGAATTGTATGGAGCAATCATAAAAACGAAGAAAAAGCAAAACAAGTTTTGTTTGAATTTGTAAGTAAAATCAATGAAAAAAAATACGAAGAGATGTATCAGATGGTAGCTACGATGAATAGGAGTCAAGAGGATTTTGTGAAACGAAATCAAAATATATATGAGGGAATTGGCAGTAGCAATATTAAAGTTGAGATTCAAAACATCGAAAAGCAAGGAAAAGATTATCAGATTCAATATCATCAAAAAATGTTTACAAAAGCAGGAGAGGTGGAATTTGATAATCAAGTTATTGTAGAAAAAGGAAATTCATTAAAATGGTCATCACACTTTATTTTTCCCCAATTAGAAGAAAACCAAAAAGTAAGAATTTCTACGATTCAGGCTAAAAGAGGGGATATTTTAGATCGAAATGATGAAATATTAGCAACGGATGGTTTTATACTTTCTGCTGGTATTGTTCCAGGAAAATTAGGGGAAAACAAAGAGCAAAATATAAGTAAAATAGCAGAGTTGACAGAAGTTTCGGAAGAATATATTAAAAAGCAATTAGAGGCTTCTTGGGTTAAAGAAGATACTTTTGTTCCAATTAAAAAATTATCTTCAAAGAATGTAACATTAAAAGAAGCTTTGCTTCAAATACCAGGAGTATTAGTGAATCAAGAAGCGGGAAGAGAATATCCTTTAGGAAAAGAAGCAGGACATTTAATTGGCTATGTGCAGGCAATTAATCGTGAGGAATTGGAAGAAAAAGAGGGAAAAGGATATCATACAGCAAGCTTGATTGGAAAGGCAGGAATTGAAAAATCGCAAGAGGATATTTTGCGTGGAATAGATGGTACAGAAATTTATGTAACAGATGAGAATGGAAATCGAATGGTGCAGATTGTGAAACAAGATAAAAAAGATGGACAAAATGTGAAATTAACAATTGATTCTGCTATGCAAACAAAATTGTTTGAACAGTTAGAAAAAGATAAGGGGTTTTTTGTTGTCATGCAACCAAAAACAGGAGAATTGTTAGCTTTGGTTAGTACACCAACTTTTGATTCAAATGATTTTTCAGTAGGGTTGTCAAATAAACAATGGGAAAGTTTAAATCAAGATGCAAATCAACCACTTTATAATCGTTTTTTACAGAGATATTGTCCAGGATCTACATTCAAACCAGTCATTGGAGCAATTGGATTAACAATGGGTAAAATACAGGAGAATGAAGATTTTGGTTATACAGGAACAAGCTGGCAAAAGGATTCTTTATGGGGAAATTACAAAATAACAACGTTAACAGGATATCATGGAGCAAAGAATTTACGAAATGCAATGATCCATTCTGATAATATTTATTTTGCACAATTGGCACTAAAAATTGGCGAAAAAAACTTAATACAAAAATTCAATCAGATTGGATTTAATGAGACTTTTGATTTTCCTCTTAGTTTGGCTAAATCACAATATGCAATTGGGAATGGTAATCAGATAGAGGGGGAGACAAAGTTGGCAGATACGGGATATGGACAAGGAGATGTTTTGGTAAATCCTATTTTTATGGCTTCTGTTTATTCTTCTTTTGTTAATAATGGTAATATGTTGAAACCATATTTGATGTATGAGGAGAAAAAACAGATTTTAAAAGAAGATGTGTTTTCCGAAGAAGCAACTGATATCATTCGAGATTCTTTGATACAAGTTGTGGAAAACAAAGAAGGAACAGCAAATGATATGAAAATACAAGGAGTTACCATTGCTGGAAAAACAGGAACGGCAGAGCTAAAGTCTTCAAGTGAGGATAAGCAAAGTGGAACATTAGGGTGGTTTAATTGCTTTACTGTGGATAGGCAGAATGGAAATGATTTACTAATCATTAGTATGGTGGAAAATGTACAGGATAATCGCGATGGTGGAAGTCATTATCTGATTCAAAAAATTAGAAATTTGTTTTAAAAGAGCATACATAATAATTATAAATATGAACAAAAGGTTAAAAATATAGATATCGGTTATATTAAAAATACCATTGATTTTAAACTTATGGAAAAACAAGTGAAAATATGGAATGAGAATAGGAATTTAGAATTTACTAAACTATATGCAAATGCAGATATGCTAGTATAAACTATGACATTTGCATATAGAAAATCAGCTACTACTTTGGTAGCTGATTTTTTAGGTAAAGGGGGTGTCGGGAAAAATAAATTTTTCCCTGTTACAAATAACACTTTTAGGATAGTGTTAAAAAAGTGTTGTAGTGTGTTACAATATCTAACTAAAAAGAAGAAAAAATTTATTGTTTTATGGTATTTGATCCAGAGCCAAGCAAGGAGCTTATGTTAAGATGAGTTATGCAATAATAAGAAACACAAAATACAAAAGAGAAAACCTAAAAGGAATATTTAGACACAATGAAAGAAGAAATAAGAATTATTCAAATGATAATATTGATAAAGAAAGGTCATATTTGAATTATTCAATAAAACAACCAAGATATAGTTATGAAAAGGAATTTGATAGAATAAAAGAAGAATATAATTTAAAAGGGCAAATAAAAACAGTAA
>JAAVZN010000052.1 GCA_022791675.1 Clostridia bacterium
AAAGTAGCTCTTTTTAAATCTTTTTGTTTTAACATTAAATATTCCACCTTTCTATTTTGTCTGTTTTTTACATTTTTATACAGTTAAGGTGAAATATTCGTTTACAAACTTTCAAGGTGATTTTATCATATATTAAATACAATTCAAGAAAAACACGTTTGACTTTTTACAAGAACAAGTTTATAATAGGAGCAGAAAACAAAGGAAAGGTGGAATAAAAATGGCAATATTATTACCAGGAGGAGCTGGCTATATAGGAAGCCACACAGCAATCGAATTATTAGAAGAGGGAAAAGAAATTATAATCATAGATAATTTTTCGAATAGTAGTCCAAAAGTATTAGAATCAATCAGAAAAATAACAGGAAAAGACTTTAAATTTTATGAAATGGATTATCTAGATCAAGAAAAATTAGAAAAAGTATTTCAAGAAAATAATATTGAAGCAGTGATTAATTTTGCTGGATTCAAGGCAGTGGGCGAATCCATTCAAAAGCCAATCGAATATTATTCAAACAACATATCAGGAGCTTTGGGAGTATTGGACACAATGAGAAAATATAACTGTAAAAAGTTTATTTTTAGTTCTTCAGCAACGGTATATGGAGAACCAGAAAGAATTCCATTAACAGAAGAATGTAGAACAGGAGGAACAACAAATCCTTATGGTACAAGTAAATTGTTTATTGAACAAATCTTAAAAGATATTTATCGATCTGATAATACTTGGGATATTTGCATTTTAAGATACTTTAATCCAGTTGGAGCACACAAAAGTGGATTAATTGGAGAAGAACCACAAGGAATTCCAAACAATTTAATGCCTTATGTAGTACGAGTAGCAAGTGGAGAACTACAAGAATTATCCGTCTTTGGAAATGATTATGATACACCAGATGGAACAGGAGTAAGAGATTATATCCATGTAGTAGATTTAGCAAAAGGACATGTAAAAGCATTCGAGAAGATTGAGCAAGAAGGAAAAGGATTGTATATCTATAATTTGGGAACAGGAACTGGTTATAGTGTATTAGACATGGTAAAAGCATTTGAAAAAACAACTGGCAGAAAAGTTGCTTATAAAATAGCACCAAGAAGAGCAGGAGATATAGCAACTTGTTATGCAGATCCGAAAAAAGCAAAAGAAGAATTAGGTTGGGTAGCAACTAAAACATTAGAGGATATGTGTTTAGATTCTTGGAATTATATAGAAAATCAATCAAAGTGAGGATCTTTTTATGGAAAAAAGAATAGAAATCATAAAGGAAACAATTTTGAATAAAATGGACTGCGAAGCAATTATATTATTTGGTAGTTATGTACGAGGAACACAAAACACAGAAAGTGACATTGATATAGCAATAAAACCAAAAGAGGAAATATCTCGAAAGGATATCTTTTATCTGGCTCAAAATATAGAAGAAAAGATAAAAATTGATGTGGATTTAATTAATTTAGATACAATTGGAGACGGATTCCGATATGAAATTTTATTAAATGGAAAAATATTATATTGTAAAAATGAATTAGCCTTTGAATTGTATAAATTAAATATGTATCGAGAGTATTTAGAATTAAATGAAAGTAGAAAAATAATAATGGACGAAATTATGAAAGGAGATAGTAACATTGGAAAATAAAGCTGTTATTATCAATAAAATGGATAGTATACAGAGATGTATTAGTCGAATTCAAGAAGAATATGAGAATAATCCAGAAAATTTAAATGATTACAGAAGAATGGACGGTATAGTATTAAACTTACAAAGAGCATGTGAGACAGTTACTGATACAGCTATGTACATTATATCTACAAGAAAATTGGGAATTCCACAAACAAAAAAAGAAGCCTTTCAAATATTAGAAGAAAATAAATTGATTTCAAAAGAAATGTGTGATAGTATGAAAAAAATGATTGGTTTCCGAAATATTGCAATTCACGATTACAAAGAAATTGACGAAATGATTTTACAAGATGTAATTGAGAATCATTTGCCAGAATTAGAAGAATTTATGAAACAAATGTTAAAAATTTAAAGTTATTTATTAGAGGGATTAGGGGGACGTTCCTTAAAAACATCTTTTCAAAAGATGTTTTTAAGGAACGTCCCCCTAATCCCCTTTTGTAATACAACTGTATCTTTGTTACAAGGATTTTACATTTTAATTACCATACTGTAAAAACCATTGACTAAAAAAAAACCAAAGAATATAATAAATTCAAGGCGAAATGGAAAAAGTCGAAAAGGAGAAAAAAATGTTAAATTTTAAAGAAATAATAGCAAATACAATTGAAAAAACAATTAACATAGATACGAAAGAATTAGAAAGTTATATTGAAATACCAAAAGATACGCAAAATGGGGACTATGCTTTTCCTTGTTTTCGTCTTGCCAAAGAATTAAAAAAAGCACCACAGCAAATAGCAAATGAAATAAAAGAAAAAATGGAAATAGATAACAATATAATAGAAAAAGTAGAAATAGTAGGAGGATATTTAAATTTCTATATTCAAAAACAAAAAATAATCAAAGAAGTATTAGAAGAAATAGCAAAAAAAGAGGAATATGGTAGAACCCAAATAGGAGAAGGAAAAAATGTTGTGATTGATTATTCGTCTCCTAATATAGCCAAACCTTTTCATATAGGACACTTACGCTCAACTGTCATTGGAGGAGCTTTATATAACATTTATCAATATTTGGGTTATCATACCATTGGAATAAATCATCTAGGAGATTATGGAACACAATTTGGAAAACTGATTGAAGGATACAAACTTTGGGGAGAAGAATATGAGATCGAAAAAGATCCCATTCATGAATTAACTAAAATTTATATTCGTATTAATCAAGCTTGTAAAGAAGACGAAAAAGTATTAGAAAGATGTAGAGAAAATTTTAAAAAGTTAGAAAAAGGGGACGAGTATTGTATTCAAATTTGGGAGAAATTCAAAACATTAAGTTTACAGGAATTTCAAAAAGTATATGATTTATTAGGAAGTCATTTTGATTCTTGGAATGGAGAGGCTTTTTATTCTGATAAAATGGCAGAAGTAATAGAAATTTTGGAGAAAACAGGGAAAATAATAGAATCACAGGGAGCAAGAATTATAAATTTAGAAGAACAAGGAATTGATACGCCTTGTATTATTGAAAAATCAAATGGTTCAACAACTTATGCAACAAGAGATTTAGCAGCTATTTTATACCGAGCAAGAACTTATGACTATGACAAATCAATTTATCTAACTTCTTATGAACAAGTATTACATTTTAAACAAGTATTTGAAGTAGCAAAACTATTAGGATTAGATGAAAAATATGTGCAAGGGCTCAAACATATTTCTTTTGGTATGGTATTATTGCCAACTGGCAAAATGTCGACGAGAGAAGGGAATATTATTAAGCTAGAAGATTTATTAAACGAGTCCATTCAAAGAGCAGGAGAAATTATAGAAGAAAAAAATCCAACTTTAGAAAATAAAGAAGAAGTAGCTAAAAAAGTTGGAATAGGAGCTATTATTTTCAATGATTTAGCCAATAGTAGAATCAAAGATGAAATATTTGATTGGGATCAAATTTTAAACTTTCAAGGAGAAACAGGACCTTATATTCAATATACTTATGTCAGAACCAAAAGTGTATTAGAAAAAGTAGGGAAAGTTCCTAAAATTGAAACCATCAACAAACAAAAATTAGAAGATAGTTATTCACAAAATATCATTAAAATAATGTATGCTTTTGAAGATACCTTGCAACAAGTAACTAAGAAAGAGGAACCATCTATTTTAGCAAGATATTTAATTGATTTAGCAAAAGCATATAGTGTATTTTACAATGAAAATAAAATTATAACAGAAGATAAAGAATTACAAGATGCTAGAATCTATTTAACTTATGGTGTTGGAAAGGTATTAAAAATAGGAGCAGGATTATTAGGAATTCAAATGCCTGATAAAATGTAAAGAAAGGATAAAGAAATGGCAAAGAAATCAAAAGGGTTAAAAATATTTGGCATAATAGTATTAATTCTAGTGATTTTATTGGTAGCAATAATAGGAGGTACATTCTGGTTTGTTCAAGATAAATTAAATAAGATACAACGTATTGATTTAAAAGAAGAAGAACTAGGCGTATCTTCACAGGCAGAGGCAAGTTTAGGTGGATTTCGAAACATTGCTATTTTTGGAATAGATTCCAGAGAAGATTCTTATGATAAAGGAAATCGAAGTGACTGTATTATCATTGCAAGCTTAAATAACAAAACAAAAGAGGTAAAATTGTTATCCGTTTATCGTGATACTTATGTACAGATTGAAGGGTATGGGTTAGACAAGATAACACATGCGTATTCTTATGGCTCAGCACCATTAGCGATAAGTACTTTGAATACAAATCTAGACTTGAATATCAAAGAATTTATAACCGTGAATTTTGATGCGGTCAAAGAAATAATAAATAGTATAGATGGTATTACAATGCCAATAACAGCAGAAGAAGTTTCTCATATTTCAGGAATTACAAAAGAAGGAACGTATCACCTTACTGGAGAACAAGCTTTGGAATATGCAAGAATTAGATATGCTACGGGTGGAGATTACAAAAGAACAGAGAGAATGAGAGATGTTTTGACAGCTGTTGTAAACAAAGTGAAAAAATTTGATATTAGTCGATTGAATCAATTGGTGGATACGGTATTACCCAAAATTTATACGAATTTAACAGCAACTGATATATTTAGTATGCTTCCAAGTGTGCCAAGTTTAAACATTTCAGAAAGTATTGGTTGGCCATATCAAACAAAAGGAATCACAATGGATCGCTGGTATGGAATACCAGTAACCTTAGAAAGCAATGTCATAAAATTACATCAAGAAATGTTTGCAGAAGAGGATTATAGTCCATCAGAAAAAGTAAAAACAATCAGTAATAGCATAATTAATAAAACAGGATACAAAGAATAAATATACATAAAACTAAAAGATAATTACTTGGAAACAAAACAATACTGAAAAAACAAACAAATAAAGGTTGCAAAAATTAACATAAAATGGTATAATTAAAATATGCGGGGAAAAATAGGACAAATTATGAGAAAAAAATTTAGGAGGAATCAATCATGTATATTAAAATAAAAAGAATATCAGATATTGTGTTGGCTACAATTTTATTAGTGATTTTTGCAATTCCAATGTTACTGGTTGCTTTAGCAATCAAAATTGAAGATGGAGACCCAATTATTTATAAATCAAAAAGAATGGGAAAAAATTTGAAGGTATTTAATGTTTATAAGTTTCGCTCTATGAAAACCAAAAGAAAAGAATTAAAAAGTGACTTGAATCATAAAGATATGGTAACAAAAGTAGGAAAATTTATTAGAAAGACAAGCTTAGATGAATTACCACAATTGTTTAATATATTAAAAGGAGAAATGAGTTTTATTGGACCTAGACCTTGGATACCAGAATATTATGAATGGTTTACAGATGAACAATTAAGAAGAGCAGAAGTCTTACCAGGAATTTCTGGATTGGCACAAGTAAGAGGTAGAAACGGAATTGGCGTTTTTAAAAAGATACAATATGATATTGAATATGTGGATAATATGAGTTTGAAACAAGATATGATATTGATTTTTGAAACGGTAAAAACAGTGATTAGTGAAGCAAACGCAGAAATTACAGAAAGTGGGATTAAAGAAGAAATTAGAGAATTGAAAGAAAATAATTTGTACATAACACAACCATATAAAGAGGCGATATAATATAGAAAGAGGTAAAAATGAAAAAAGTATTGTTTACAGCAACAGTAGATTCTCATATCAAACATTTTCATTTGCCATATTTACAATGGTTTCATTCGCAGGGATATGAAGTACATGTTGCAACAAATGGAAAAGAAGAAATACCTTATGTTGATGTAAAACATCAAATTTCGTTTGAAAGAAATCCAATCAAAATAAATAATATAAAAGCAATTAAAAATTTAAAACAATTAATTAATCGTGAAAAGTTTGATCTTATTCATTGCCACACACCAATGGGAGGTGTAGTAACAAGGCTAGCATCAATGGAAGCAAGAGAAAAATATCATGTAAAAGTGATATATACAGCTCATGGCTTTCATTTTTTTAAAGGTGCATCTTTGATCAATTGGATTCTGTATTATCCAATTGAAAAAATATTATCGAAAGTGACTGATTGTTTGATTACAATTAATGAAGAAGATTATCAATTAGCTAAAAAGAGATTGAAAGCTAAACAAACAAAATTAGTGCCTGGTGTAGGGGTTGATCAAAAAAAATTTGATTTCGAAATGATAGAAAAAGAAAAAAGAGAATTAAGAGAAGAATTTGGAATTTCAGAAAAAGACTTTGTTATAATTTATCCAGCTGAATTAAGCAAAAGGAAAAATCAAGGAATGTTATTAAAAGTAATAGAAACTTTAAAAAAGCAAGGATATCAAAACATAAAAGTCTTGTTACCAGGTTTAGATTCGATGAATCAAATTTATCAAAAACAAGCGAAAGAATTAAAAATAGAAGAAGAAGTTAAATTTTTAGGGTATCGAACCGATATTCATAAATTGATGAAAATTTCAAATTTGGCTGTTTCTACTGCTAAACAAGAAGGATTACCAGTTAATTTAATCGAAGCCATCTTTTCGGGCTTACCAATCGTTGCAACTAATTGTAGAGGAAATCGTGACGTTATTAGGAATCAGCCTAATAGTTTTTTAGTTGAAATAGGAGATGTCTTAAATATGGCTGAAAAAATAAAACAAGTAATCAAAAATCAAGATATACTAAAAAGCAATATTAATAATGCTTATGAATTAAAACAGGTACAAAAAGAAATGGAAAAAATATACTTAGGAATGTAGAGGAGAAGGAAACGTGAAAAAATTTCTAAAAAATTTAATTAAAAATAATAAAATAATTTATGCCTTATACCATTTTACATTTTCTTTGCTATTAAATATTTTAGGAGTGTTAGTAAAAGTGAATAAAGAGCAAGCACTATTTGTTGTTTATGGAGGAAAGAGATATGACGATAGTCCAAGATTTATTTACGAGTATATAAAACAAAATCCTGAATATAAAGAAATAAAATGTGTATGGGCTTTTATAGAGCCCAATCAATTTGATTTTATTCCAGCAAATGAAAAAATAAAAATTGATACCTTTTCTTATTATATAACAGTTTTAAAATCCAAGTATTGGATCACTAATTCTTCTGTGCAAAGAGGATTAAATATTTCCAATAAAAATCACTTAGATGTATTTTTTACACATGGTATGACAGGAATTAAAAAAATAGGAATAGATATTAGTGAAAGAAATCAATCATTTCGATTAAAAAATCAAGAAAAATTTGATATGATATTTTTAGGTGGCAAAAAAGAAAAAGAAATATTAGTAAGAGCATGGCAAACAAAAGAAGAAAATTTTTATGTAACAGGGTTACCACGAAATGACGAATTATATCAAAAGAATCAAGAGAAAGTTCTAACCATTAAGCAAAAACTAAAAGTGCCATTGGACAAAAAAGTGATTTTATATGCTCCTACTTTTAGAGAATTTTATCAAGATAGTAGTTTAGACAATATTATTGAAAGCCCCTTTGATTTTGAAAAAATGAAACAAGAATTGGAAAAAGATTTTATTTTAGTTGTAACAGCTCATTATCAAGTTGGAAAATTATTAGGAATACCAAGCAACAATCCTTTTGTTATCAATGCTTTTGATTATCCTTATATCAATGACTTACTAATGATAGCCGATCTATTGATATCAGACTATTCTAGTGTAGTATGGGACTATGCTATATTAGAAAGACCTATTTTTTGTTTTGGATACGATTATGATAAGTATTTTAAAGAAAGAGGAACCTATCTAAATTTAGAAGAAGTATTTTTTGATGGAGTAATTCGAACCCAAGAACAATTGATAAAAGCAATTCAAAATATGAATTATGAAAAACAACTAGAACATACAAAAAAAATGAAAGAAGAATATGTTGTATTAGAAGAAAATGCAACAGAGAAAATAGCAAAAATAATTTTTAAGGAGAAAAACAATGTCTAAACCAATTAGAATTTTGCAATGTGTACCAGGAAATATGGGGTGTGGTGGAATTGAAAATTTTATTATGAACCTATATAGAAATATAGATATCGACAAAGTACAATTTGATTTTCTAATCCATGGAAATGGTGAGAATTATTTTGAAGAGGAAATTAAACAATTAGGAGGAAATATTTATAGAGTACCATTGATTAAGCATTATACTTCCTATAATAAACAAATGAAAAAATTTCTAAAAGAAAATCAGGAACAATACAAAACGATTCATATTCATGCTATGTATGCAATGTCATACTTTGATGCCAAATTAGCCAAAAGAAGTGGAGTTAAAAATATTATTGTACATTCACATAGTGCAAATACGAATGTGATACAAAGGAAGATGGTACAATATTGGTTGAGGAATAAGTTAACGAAAATAGCAAATTATAAGATGGCATGTAGTAAGGAATCAGCAATGTGGCTATTTTCTAGAAATTGTTTTAAAAAGGGAGAATATGAAATTATTAAAAATGCAATCAATGTGGACAAGTATCAATTTAATGAGGAAATCAGGAAAAAAGTAAGAAAAGAATTACAAATAGAAGATAAGCTTGTAATAGGACATGTAGGACGATTATCACCAGCTAAAAATCATAGTTTTTTATTAGAAATCGAAAAAGAAATTTTGAAACAAGAAAAAAATGCAGTTTTATTATTAGTAGGAGAAGGTGAAATAAAACAACAAATTGAACAACAGGCAAAAGAATTAGGAATTTTGAATCAAGTGATTTTTGCAGGAAGTAGTAAAAGAGTAGAAAATTATTTACAGGCAATGGATTTATTTGTATTTCCTTCTTTATTTGAAGGGTTTGGATTAGCGGTCTTGGAAGCTCAAACAAATGGATTAAAATGTTTTGTAGCTGACCACATAACAAAAGAAATAAAAGTAACGGAGCTTGTTGAATTTATTTCTTTAGAAAAAACACCAAAAGATTGGGCTACGAAGATTCTTGCTAAAAAAGATTATCAAAGAGAAAGTAAAATAGATGTAGTAAAACAAAAAAAATATGATATAATGGACATGACTAAAGAAATGGAAAAATTTTATTTAAGAATAAATTAAAGAAAGGATACCAAAGAAATGAATTCACCAATGATAATGTATGATATTTTATATACATCATTTTCTATTATATGCATTGCTTTATATACCATTTTTGATAAAAAAACCAAGAAGATACAAGTGATTGATATAGTAATGATTTTAATATTGATTGTGATATCAGGAATTCGATGCAATGTTGGTTCTGATTATTATAGCTATTATGTTGCCTATAACAATTGGTTAAGCAATTTAGATAGTATTCATGATGTAGTACAATCCAATAGTCAATTTGGTCTTTATGTATTAGGGTTTTTATTAAAAAGTATTACTAGTTTTCCATATGCTCTATTTTGGCTAATTGCATGTATTGTTTATCCAGCAATTATAATTTATATGAGAAAAACAACAGAAAAGCCAAGCATTGGTTTTATGTGTTTTACTTTGTTAGGATTTTTTGCAATTTCGAATAATATATTAAAACAAACAATGGCAATGTTAGTTATGATTTATGCTTATGAATGTTTAGCAAAGAAAAAGAAAACAAAATTTATATTAGCTACTTTGGTTGCTTCTACATTTCATACAACTGCTATTATTGCAGGAGTTTTGATGATCTTAGCTAGAAAAATAAAGCCATCTTATAAAAATTTATTAATTTGTATTGGAATTGGTATAGTAGGAATTTTTGCCTACAGTATAATTGGAAATTTAATGGGATCTATATCAGCATTAGCTAGATATCAAACTTATTTTATTAATACTTCGACTTATTCTTCAATGATAAAAGAAACTATGGGAACAGTGGGGTATGCTTTGATCTATATTGCTATTTCAGTTATACTAATTAGTAAAAAAGAGGAAATAAAAGAATATGATGAAGAAGTTTATACAAGAATTCCATTACTTATGATTGGTGTTGCCATTAGTATTTTTTCTATTAATAACTGGACAATTAATAGAATAGCATTATATTTATATCAATTTGTTATTACAATGATACCATCACTATTTTGCATAAAATATACACCAAAGGAAAAAAAATCGTATTTATTTATGATTGTAATATTATTAGTAGGAGCCTGTCTGTTTTTGACAATTTTTGCTGCAGAAAATCAATATTATAGTTATCACACATATTTTAATACAGAACCAATGCCATATTAATAGGAGAAAGAAATGGAAAAAATAACAGTTATTGTACCAGTATATAATGCTGAAAAATATTTAAGAAGATGTATAGAGAGTATAATGAATCAAACTTACAAGAATTTAGAAATACTTGTTATTATAGATGGTGCAACTGATTCGAGTGCGTTTATAATGGAAGAATATGAGAAAGAAGATTCTAGAATTAGAATCATTCAACGAGAAAATAAAGGAATATTTTACACAAGAATAGAAGGAATTAAAAAGGCAACATCTGATTATATCTATTTTGTAGATGCTGATGATTGGATTGAGCAAAATGCGATAGAAACAATGTACCAATATCAAGAAAAATATCATGCTAATATAGTTAGATGCAAGAATTATTATAAAGATGAGAATGAAAAAATAATCAAAGATCATAAGGTTCAATATTTCGAGAAAAAAGAATTTTGTAACCAAATATATACCAATTTATTTGGAAGTTATGACTTTGCTACAATCTGGAACCAATTAATTGACAAAAGATATTTTAGTGAATTAGAAAAGATGGACCGGTGCCATTAATTTTGGAGAAGATTATTTGATTAATTTAGAGATCTATAAAAATATCAATTCACTTGTTTTAGTACCAGATTATTTGTATCATTATCGAACAAATGACAGTAGTATTACCAATCAACAAAATTATGAAAGTTTACAAACAAGATTAAGTAGTGTTTATAAGAGCCATAAAGAAGTGGTATCGATAATTGATCGATATGAGGATATACAGGAAAAACAAAAATTAAAAAAAATAGCAATTTATAGAACAATTCGAGGAATGAAAAATCGAATGATTGAATTTGCTTATTTTGGAATCCAAAGAGGAAAAGAAAAAGAAGTATTTTCAGAAATACAGAAGATATTAGAACGAGAAGATTTTGAAGAATTGTGTCAACAAATTACACAAAAAGAATTGCTAGAACTAGCAAAGAATGAAAATCATAAATATGTGATAAAAAATATTTATCAAAAAAATACCACTAAAATAATTGGGTATATAAAAAGCATTTATAGGTTAGGAAAAAAAATAAAAAAAATAGTGGGGAGATAAAATGCGTTCAACAAATTCAATAAAAAATGCAATAGTAGCAACCGTTATGAACTTAATAACTATTGTCATAGGATTTATTGCACAAAGAATATTCTTACAAACATTAGGAACTGAATATTTAGGAATTAATGGCTTATTTACTAATATTCTTTCTATGCTTGGCATTATAGAATTAGGTTTGGGATCGGCTATTATTTATCATTTATATCAGCCAATAGCAGAAGGAAACAAAGAAAAAATTAAATCTTTGATGTTGTTTTACAAAGTAGGATATAGAACAATTGGATTTATCATAGCTATGATTGGCGTGCTTTTGATTCCATTTTTGTACTTTATAGTAGGAGAGGTTAGTATACCAGAAAGTGTGACTTACATTTATTTATTGTTTCTAACAGATATTGTGGCTTCTTATTTGTTGACATACAAGAGATCGATTTTATATGCTAATCAGAAAACTTATGTTGTAAATTTAGTTCATATAGGTTATTTAATCATTATGAATGTAACACAGTTGATAATATTGATACTAACTAAAAATTATATTTTGTATTTATGGATTAAAATAATATGTCGTGTGTTAGAAAATGTCATTATAACAATAATTGCTAATCGTCAATATCCATTTATTAAAAGCAAACAAGTAAAAGCATTAGATAAACAAGTAAAAAATAGTATTTTTACAAAAGTAAAAGGTTTGGTATATCATAAGATTGGTACTTTTATTGTACTAGGAACAGACAATATTATTATTTCAACTTTTTTAGGAGTTTCGACAGTAGGATTATATTCAAATTACAATTTAATTATACAGGCATTAGGAAATTTATTTTCGCAAGTATTTAATTCTATTACAGCAAGTGTAGGAAATTTGTTGGTAGAACAAGATAAAAAGAAATCTTACTTGGTATATAAAAATATTTTATTTTTAAATTCATGGGTGTATGCTTTTGCTTCAACTGGATTGTTGTGTGTAATTGAACCATTTGTAAGAATATGGATTGGAAGTGAATATATTTTATCGTTTGGGATTTTAGTAACATTAGTGATTAATTTTTATTTACAAGGTATGAGAAAAACAAGTAATACTTTTAAAGAAGCAGGAGGAATATTTTATGAGGATCGTTATGTACCATTGTGGGAATCACTAATTAATATTGTGTCATCTATTATTTTGGTAAATATATTTGGTATGATAGGAGTTTTTATTGGAACAATTATTAGTACTTTTGTATTATTTTTTTATAGTTATCCAAAATTTGTTTATAAGCCTTTGTTTGAAAGAACATACAAGCAATATATAAAAGATTATGTACCATACTTAATAGGAACTATTTTAGCAGTTACCATAACTTATTTTGTTCTATCTTTTATACAGATAGAAAATAATGTGTTACACTTAGTTGTGAATGTAGGATTGGTCTGTGTGATTCCTAATATGATTTATCTGATGTTATTTTATCGAACCAATCAATTTCAATATTATAAAAATTTTTTGATGAAAATACTAAAAAAATAATAACGATTAACTTTTTAAGCTGAAAATAATTGAGTTGCTATTTTTATCGGAATATGGTAATATGATACTATCAAATGGAAAAAATAAAAAAGGAGATGTGTCCCAGATTGCACAAAAATGTGCAAAAAGAACCGTCCCCAATTATACATGAGGAGGAGAAAAAATGAATAATAAATTTTATATAACAACACCAATTTATTATCCAAGTGGAAGATTTCATATAGGGACAGCTTATACTACAGTATTAGCAGATAGTATGAAACGATACCATCAGTTAAAAGGAGAAGAAAGCTATTTGTTAACAGGGACAGATGAACATGGTCAAAAGATTGAAAAAAAGGCAGAAGAAGTAGGAAAAACACCGAAAGAATATGTAGATGAAATGGCAAAAATGGCAAAAGAGCTATGGTCAAAAATGGAAATTGAATATGATGATTATATTCAAACGACAGAAGAAAGACACGAAAAAACTGTACAAAAAATATTTGACAAATTTATGGAACAAGGAGATATATACAAAGGCGAATATGAGGGGTGGTATTGTATTCCTTGTGAGACTTTTTTTACACAAACACAATTGAACGATGGAAAATGCCCAGATTGTGGTAGAAAAGTGGATTTGATGAAAGAAGAAGCTTACTTTTTTAATATGAAAAAATACGCAGAACATTTGTTAAAATATTATGAAGAAAATCCAGATTTTATAAAACCAGAATACAGAAAAAATGAGATGATTAATAATTTTATTAAGCCAGGATTAGAAGATTTATGTGTTAGTAGAACATCGTTTGATTGGGGCATTAAAGTGTTAAAAGATCCAAAGCATGTTGTCTATGTGTGGCTTGATGCTTTAACAAATTATATTACAGCTTTGGGATATTTATCAGAAGATGATACCAAATTCAAGAAATATTGGCCTGCAGACTTACAAATTGTAGGAAAAGATATTGCTCGTTTTCACTTGATTTATTGGCCTATTTTTCTAATGGCTTTAGACCTACCATTACCTAAAACTATTTTGGTTCATAATTGGATTATGATGAAAGATGGAAAAATGTCAAAATCAAAAGGAAATGTTATCTATCCAGAAACATTAATGGAACGATATGGATTGGATAGTGTTAGATATTTTTTACTAAGAGAAATGCCAGTTTCACAAGATGGAATTTTCTCACCAGAAGCTTTTGTGGAACGATATAATTTTGATTTATGCAATGATTTGAGCAATCTTTTAAATAGAACGGTGTCTATGATAAACAAATATTTCGAAGGCAATGTCCCAGCTTATCAAGGAACACCAAATGAAGTGGATCAAGAATTAGAAGAATATGCTTTATCACAAATTGAAAAATTTGAACAAAAATGGAATGATTATGAAATAGCAAATAGTATACAAGAAATTTGGAATTTAGTTGCAAGAACAAATAAATATATTGACGAAACTATGCCATGGGCTTTGGCAAAAGAAGAAGAAACTTTAAAATTAGAATCTTGTATGTATCATTTGGTTGAAAACTTAAGGAAAATAGCCATTTTAATCAAACCATTTATGAAAGATACAGCAGATAATATTTTTAGACAATTAGGAATCGAGGAAATCGAACAAAAAAACTGGAAAAATTTAAAAGTATATGATACAATAGCACATAGCAAAGTAATTGAAAAAGGAGAACCGATCTTTATGAGATTAAATGCAGAAGAAGAAATAGCATTTTTAAAAGATATGATGAAGGCTTAAGAAAAAAGAAAGGATTGAAGAGTATGGGAGAAACAAAAGAGAACAAGAAAAACAAAAAAGGAAAACACAAAGAAAAAACAACATTGGGAGATAAGATATTTAGAATTTTATTATTGGTTGCTATATTTTTTATAGCGGTTATCTCTTATGTATTTTATATAGGTGGAATGAAATTTTAAGAAACAAAAAAAGAGCGAAAGCTCTTTTTGTATTCTTACAAATGAATTAAAGTTTGATTTTTTTTGCAAATATACTACAAAAAACAAGAAAAATAGTATATAATAGTTAAAAATAAAGAATAAAAAAGGATGTAGAAAATGCCAAGGGACAGAATTTATAATATAACCATAACCGAAAAACACATAAATACAAAAAAAATAGCAATATTGGTACTATTATTCATACTAGCAATGGGGCTAATTTTAGTTGGAAAAAATGCAGTAGAAATCATGAAAACTCATAAAGTATATGAACAATACGAAGCACAAATGTCAGCCTTAGCTCGAAGTGAAGAGAAAAAGCAAATAGAAATAGAAGAAAAAAAACAAGAAAAAATCCCTCAATTAACACAAGAGGGAAGAAACAACATAGAACACATCTATCATTCAGAAACGAAAAGGGCATTTTTAACGTTTGATGATGGACCATCTACTGTAACACCAACCATATTAGATATTCTAAAACAGGAGAACATCAAAGCTAGTTTTTTTGTTTTAGGAACAAGAGTCAATGCGATGCCAGAAATAACAAAAAGAATTTATGAAGAAGGACATTACTTAGCCAATCATGGCAATACACATTTGTATTCTTCTATTTATGCTTCTCCACAAGCTGTATTAGACGAATTTAATCAGTGCAATGAAGCGGTAAAGAATGCCATTGGAGTACCAGAATATCATTCACACTTATTTCGATTTCCTGGTGGACTTCCAGGAGGAAAATATGCACAAATCAAATTAGAAGCAAAAGAATTATTATCGCAAAATAACATTGTAAACATTGATTGGAATGCCTTAAATGGAGATGCAGAAACAGCCAATCCAACAGCAGAATTTGAAATGCAAAGAATTCAAGAAACCGTAGCAAATAAAAATAGTGTTGTTATCTTAATGCATGATACACAAGCAAAAGCAGTAACAGCAGAAACTTTACCACAAGTGATTTCTTGGCTTAGAGAAAATGGATATGAATTTAAAAATTTTTATGAAATTATAAAATAAAAGGAGCGAGAACTTTGCCAAAAAGAAAAGAGAAAACCATAAGTATGGAGGAAAAATTAGAGTATTTGGGACTAGACTTGGCAAAAATACCAGCAAGTATAAAAAAAGTGGAACCCTTAGAATTTAGAATTCCCAAATTTTATGACGAAAAACAATATAGACAATATCGATACATTCCGATCAAAGACATACAAATTTTATTATCACCAACGAATCGTTTGGATGAGATTGAAGAAAAATACAAAAAAGCAAGTCCATTGGTAGACTATCTAGATAGTAAAAATGAAAAAAATATCTTAAAATATACTACATTTTTGAATATGTTAAAAAAAGTAAAAATTAGCGAAATCGAAGCAATCGAAGAAGAACAAGTTAATTTAGGGAAAAGAATACCATTTCGAGTTAAATTTGAAGGAAATTATTTATGGCAAATTTATTATTCAGAAAACACAGATAAATACTTTATGCTAGTACCAACACAAGATGCTAACTATGCTACTTTCTTCTATTTGCTAAAAAAACAATTAGAAAAAAGAAGAACAGGTAAAATTTTTGTCCCAATTCGAAATGTTGCTTATAGTCAAGAATACTTAAAAAGATCCCAATTTGAAGACATTGAAAACTTTTTGTGGTTATTTACAAAAGACTGGCCATTGGTTTATGAAGTATATGATAAAAATAATGAGTTAAGCATACAAATTGTGGGAGAAACGGAAGTATATGAAAAAATAAAAAGTCCATATCGAATCAAATTAAATAGCAAAGAAGAAGCAAGCAAATTTTATAAATTAATAAAAGCAATGTTTATCCTGCAAACAGAATTGCCTCATTATTTTAATTTTAAAACCAATATTGGAAAAATGGGAGAAATTGAATTTTGTATGGAAGACAAAAAGATAGAATATGACACCATTCCTCAATGGATTAATGAAGAATGTAAAATGGGGAGAGAACGAGTTCAAGAAGTAAGAGAAATTATTAAAACCAATAAAAGAAAATTAGAAAACCTAAAAGAAGAAATTGCTGTGCAGGAAATAGAATACCTAGCAAAAGAAAAGCAAATTTCAACATTCTTGGAATGTAAAAAAACTTTTTTTGGTAAATTTAAGTATTATTTTAAATATAGTAAAAAGAAAAATAAAGGAGAAATACAAGAAAGAACAGAAGTAAAAGAAGAAGAAAATGACGAAATCAATGAAGTAATTGTCAAAAATGAAATTGTTAAAAAGAGAAAGAAAAAAGAACCAGTTGAGAAAGAAAATTATACAATTGAAGAATTAATTGACATCTACAAAGAATTTGAAAAATTAGAATATATCATAAAAAATATGATGTTAGATATTAATAGTTTAAAACTAAAGAGAAAAAATATGGCTAAAAAAATAGAAAATGCAACTCTTTTTATTGAAGAAATTGATAGCCATAAAAAGAGTATCTTTGAATTCTGGAAATATAGTAATAAAGATGCTATGGCAAGCTTACCAGAAGGGGAAGAAGAAGAAGTTAATATCATGAAAAAGATCACAAGAGTTTTTGATTACGAAGAAGATTTAGAAAAGTTTGGAAAAACAATGGATAAAATACAACGAAAGTTATTATCAAAACAAGAAACAGATAGTGTTTATATCGCTTCTACGAATTTAATTGAAATCTTAAATCGAGTCAAAAACAATGAGGTTTTACCAAAAGACATAACAGCTAGTTTAAATGAATTAAAAAAAGAAGCAATCGAAGAAAAAGCTTTGACGGATAAAGATGATTTTGATATATTTGGAGGCATGGCACAAGATATGTCTAAGATTTCTAAAATTAATAACAAAAGACATCGAGAAATTGCCAAAGACAAATTTGCTATTTTAGACATTACAAAAACAACCAAACAAATAGGCTATAAATTAGCATTAGAAAAAGTAATTGAAAATATCAAAACAGCGTTAAAAAAAGTAACCATTTCGGAAGATTTACCAGTTTATCAAGCAATTCAAGATGAACTTTTAGATGAAAAGAAAATCAATGTATTTGATATTAATCCAGAAGCAGAAATGAAAGAAGCGATTACACAAGGAAAGTCAAAAATTAATTTTTATAAAATTAACTTAAAAAGAGGAGCTAGTGCGATTAGCTTTACCAATAGTATATTTTATGATAATCAAAATAAAACTTTGCCAATAGGACAGGATCTGTCAACTAAGATTATGGTAGATGTTACGAAATTGAACATGGAATTGAAGAAAAAAACTTCGTTTAAGATGGTTGATTTAGAAAAAGGAAATGACTTTTCAACCATTGTAATTAAAAATATACGTGTTTTTGAATACGAAGGATAATTGAAAACACCAAAAGACCTTTTTTGCCATATAATGAATAGAGAATAGGCAAAGGAGGTTTTTTATGATAAAGAAGAGAAAATTCATTATAATTATTTTTATGATGGTAACTTTCTTGTTTTTTGTGAACATCAATATGACTTATGCATTAACACCAAGTTCAGAACCGAGATATCAAGGAATTGACGTTAGTAATTGGCAGGGGTACATAGATTATGCACAAGTACGTGCAAGTGGAATAGAAGTAGTTTATATGAAATCAAGTCAAGGAAGTCATATCAAAGATGCTTATTTTGATATAAATTATGAAAATGCAAAAGCAAATGGATTGAAAGTAGGGTTTTATCATTTTTTAACAGCAACTAGTACACGGAGAAGCGGAACAAGAAGCTAGATTTTTTGCTTCGGTAATTAGTGGAAAACAACCAGATTGTAAATTGGTTATGGATTATGAAGTGTTTGGAGGAGTCAGTGTTCAAGAATCTAACCAGATTGCACAAGTGTTTTTAGAAACAGTAAAAAGATTAACCCAAAAGGAAGTTATTGTATACAGTGATTTATCCAATGCACGAGATAGATTTGGAAGAGAAATTGCAGACAATTATGAGCTTTGGATTGCTTACTATGGAGATTATAATAATTTACGATATACGCAAACTAGTTGGGAAAGATGGATTGGAGTACAGTATACAGACAGAGGTTATGTACCTGGAATACGAGGGAATGTGGATCGTGATCTTTACACAGAAAATATATTTTTATCAGACACAAGCGAAATACCAAATACGGATAATCCGAATCAAAACAATAATACGGAAACCGTATTTTATACAGTAAAGAGAGGAGATACCTTATCAGAAATTGCTAGTCAATATGGTACTACAGTGCAAGAATTAGTTAATATCAATAATCTAGCAAATCCAAATTTAATTTATCCAGGAGAAACCCTAAGAATTTCTACAAATTCAACTGTTCATGGAGCAGAAACAAGAGGAACAGGAAGCATTATTTATACCGTCAAAAGAGGTAATACATTATCACAAATAGCCAATAGTTATGGAGTGACAGTTAGCCATATTGTAGAAATCAATAACATACAAAATCCAAATCTAATTTATCCTGGAGAAAAACTAAGAATAACAGAAAGCTCAAACACGAACTTAAATCCAGTGACACAAAACAATTATTATACAGTACAACGTGGAGATACTTTATCTGGAATCGCAAAGAAATATGGAGTATCAGTTCAATACTTGGCAAATCTAAATGGAATTCGAAATCCGAATTTAATTTATGCAGGGCAATTTCTTAAAGTTTCATAAAAAAATGTGCAATTGGGGACGGTTCTTTTTGCACATTTCTGTGACTTTAGATATGAAATATGGTTATTGATTAAAAAGCAAAAGAAAAAGGAATAGAAAGATAAGAAAAATTTTGAAAAAATCTAGACAATACAAAAAATATGTGCTAATATAATAAGGTACATATTTTTTGTATGGATTATAGAAAGCCGATGTTAAGTTAGCTGTACGAATGAAATGAGTTACAGATAACTTATCAGTAAAAGCACAAAATTTAAATTATAATGAGCCGATGTTAAGTTAGCTGTGCGAATGGAATGAGTTACAGATAACTTATCAGTAAAAGCACAAAATTTAAATTATAATGAGCCGATGTGGCGGAATTGGTAGACGCACTGGATTCAAAATCCAGCGGGAAACCATGTGGGTTCGAGTCCCACCATCGGTACCACTTTTTGAAAAATGGCTTAAAATAGCCACTTACAGAGATTAAAAATCAATCATACACGCTTTGTATTTGTAACAACTCAAAGTCAAGATAATCAACCTTATAAACCCACAGATGCATAGTATATAATAATTTTTCGTAGAATGATTAATTTGATAACTATTATTTGAATTTATAAGAAAAAATAGTATATACAAAAATGTATTAGCACGGTATTGCCCGTTAGGGTGATTACCGTGCTAAAAACATAGTCTAGTATTACCTATGTTTTGTAACAAATAAATTATTTATTTAATAAATTTTTATTTTTATTATTATTATCTAAAGCTTCAATTCTCTGTATACTACTACTATCTTGTAAAATATCATATTGCTTTTTAGCTATTTTATTCAAACTTTCAAGTCTTGATTTTTGAGTGACTCCTCGTTCTATCATTTCTGCATTTAGATTTTCCAAATTACTTAAAATTACTAGCTGAAGAATATTTGCATAATCTCTCATATTACCATCTAAAGTAGGATTTTTGTCTTTCCATTCTTTTGCTGTCATTCCAAATAGTGCAACATTTAGTAAATCTGCCTCATTAGCATAAGCAAATAATTTCTGTTTTTCAGTGAGTGTAGGAATTATATTTTCTTTTATACTATCGGTATGTATTCTATAATTTGTTTTTGCAAGTTCTCTTCTGACAGACCAATCAATTTTATTTTGATAACTTTCATTTTGTTTCAACCTTTGAAATTCAGTAATCAAATATAAATTAAATTCTGGACTAATCCAACTAGCAAATTCAAATGCTATATCTGGATGTGCATATGTTCCACCATTGTTACCAGATTTTGAAATAATACCTATTGCATTTGTTTCTTTAATCCATCTTTGAGGAGACATAGTAAAATAATGAGTACCTGCTTCTGATTTAAAGGTGTCGATTTCGACCCCTTTGATATTTGGATTGTGCATTTGTTCCCAAAGTGCTAAAAATTCGATATTTGTTTTTGCTCTTAACCAGTTTTTTATAACATCTTTAGGTTCAATTGGATTTTTATATCGTGCTAAATCTGTTAAAGAGATATAGTCCACATTTCCAATTCTAATAACACTAACCAAATTATCTTTTACTTTCATTTGTGCTTTTATGAGTTCTTTCTTCAAAAATATCACTTCCAATCTCTATAAACTTTGTATATATTTCAAAACAACTGTTTGCGTATGTCAAGTAAAAAACTGAATATAAATAAATTCTTTTAATATTATTTTTTCAATCGAATTTTATAATTATTCATAAATATTATTACCGACGGAATATTAGGCAATGCGTTTATTCTTTAAGTGCATAATTTGTTTTTTGTTGCACTTTTATTCTAATCTTTTTGACTAGATGCTAAAATTGTAAAAAATAGAAAAATTTAATTGACTTTTACAAAACGTTGTTGCATAATAATACTTAGAATATAAAACATATTGATAAAAATGGTATTGAATTTTGACATACTAGAGAAAATAGTATTTGGAAATGTAGAATTATTCCAATTGATTTGTGTCTTAAGAAAGGAAAAGGGGAAAAATGGAAAATTTGCCTAAAGAGATTATTGAAAAAATATCACAAGAAATAATAAAAAATGGGGAGATTATTGCTAAACATGGAACCTCAGTTGACAAAGCTAAAAAAATAATGGAAACAGGATTTAACTATACAAGAACAAGTTACGTTATGCAAACAGGTAATAATATAGAGCATTTATATAGTTATGGATGGAAAGAAAATGGACCAGGAGATGCTACAAATGTTATTATTCAAGTGCCAAGAGAATTTTTTAAAGAACTTTTAGGTTATAGTGATGAACAATACAATTCTTGGATTTCAAATGTTAAAGAAAGTAAACGACAAGAAGATTTACTTAGAACAGTTACAGATATAGAATACTTACAAGAGGGGAGGTCGTTAAGATTTAAAGGGCATATACCAAGAGAATTTATAGTTGGAGCATTTATATGGTGCAATAATATGACATATTTGAGATTAGGTCCAAATGATAATGCAGTTGATAACTTGAATTTTATCAAAAATAAATACTATTATTGCAATTTGCCAATTGAAGAAAAGAAAAACTTTGTAGAAATGATGAGAAGAAAGATGTTTAAAAATGAAAATACTCAAAGTGAAAGTAAGAGTAAAACAATAAAAAATCAATCAAGTTTTGATGATGAAAATCCAGGAGGATATGATAGATAAAACTAGATTTATAAAAATTATATATACTTAAATAAATTGATTGATATTTGTATCAATCGTTATGAGAGCCA
>JAAVZN010000004.1 GCA_022791675.1 Clostridia bacterium
GAATCGAACCCACGTCATCAGCTTGGAAGGCTGAGGTTCTACCATTGAACTACACCTGCATAAATAAACCTATAATTGTCAGAAGTTTTGGAGCAGGTAGTGGGAATCGAACCCACGTCATCAGCTTGGAAGGCTGAGGTTCTACCATTGAACTACACCTGCATAATTCTCCTCCTGACAATTATAAATTATAAATGTTTTTATTATTTTTGTCAATACCTTTTTCAAATTTTTTCTACTAAATTTACCCTTATGATAAACAAGCCTTTATCAACCCAACAAACAATGGAGCTGGCTTATTCGGTCTTGATTTCAATTCTGGGTGGAATTGACCTGCAATAAAATATGGGTGTTCTTCTATCTCCACCATCTCAACTAGTAATCCATCTGGTGAAGTACCAGAAACTTTTAATCCTGCATTTTCCAATCGTTCTCTATACTCGTTATTATACTCATAACGATGTCTATGTCTTTCTGATATTTCACTTTCACCATAAACGTTGCTTGCTAAAGTCCCCTCTTTTATTTTACAAGGATATGCCCCCAATCTCATTGTTCCACCTTTTTTATTTACTCCCTTTTGCTCTTCCATAATATGAATTAATGGGTTGATCGTCGTTTCATCTAACTCAGCTGAATTAGCATCTTTTAATCCTAACACATTTCTAGCATACTCTACAACTGCCATTTGCATTCCTAAACAAATTCCCAAAAACGGAATTTTATTTTCTCTTACATATTGAATCGTCACAATTTTACCTTCAATTCCCCTATTTCCAAATCCTCCTGGAACAACTACCGCATGAATTCCCTTTAATTTCTCTGCCACATTTTCTTTGGTTATCGTTTCTGAATCAATCAAATGAATTTTTACTTTTACATGATTTGCAAATCCTGCATGATATAAGCTTTCCATAACTGAAATGTAAGAATCTTCTAATTGAACATATTTTCCAACTATTGCTACATCAACTGTTGTTTCTTCTTTAATGCTCCTTATATTCTCTACCATAGCTTCCCATTTCTGATTATCAGGCACATAATTTTCCAATTTCAAATGATTACAAACTTCTCTTGCCAAACCTTCTTCTTCTAACATCAATGGAACAGCATACAAACAATCGGCTGTTTTATTTTGAATTACACTTGTTTTTCTTACATTACAAAACAAAGATAATTTTTCTCGAATACTATCTGGTATATCCGTTTCTGTTCTACAAACTAAAATATTAGGCTTAATTCCGAAACTTTGTAATTCTTTAACAGAATGTTGTGTTGGTTTTGATTTTATTTCATTCGAACCAAATATATAAGGTAACAAAGTAACATGAATATAGATTACATCTTCTGGATTTTTTTCCAAACCAACTTGGCGAATCGCTTCAATAATAGATAGTCCTTCAATATCTCCAACCGTTCCACCAATTTCTGTAATAACAATATCGGTATCTGTATTTTCAAAACCATATATTTTCTCTTTGATTTCGTTTGTGATATGTGGAATCACTTGGACTGTTTTTCCCAAGTAATCTCCTTTTCTTTCTTTTTCAATAACATTTTGATATATTTTCCCCATAGTAACACTTGAATTTTTGGTTAAATTTTCATTAATAAATCTTTCATAATGCCCTAAGTCTAAGTCTGTTTCTGCTCCATCATCTGTTACAAATACTTCTCCATGCTCATAAGGATTCATCGTTCCTGGATCCACATTGATGTAAGGATCAAATTTTTGAATTGTAACTTTGTATCCTCTATTTTTCAATAATCTTCCTAATGATGCAGCTGTAATCCCTTTTCCTAATCCAGATACAACGCCTCCTGTTACAAAAATATACTTTGTATTCATATCACAAACTTCCTTTCTTAAAACACTTTTGAATGTTTGTTTTAACTTTTTTCTACTAAAAAACTAAAAAAAGATTAAAAAAATTGCCAAAAGTGGTTTTTTTTTAATCTATTTTTATTCTACCATTTCCTTTTCTTTTTTTCAAGTGTTTTTTTGCTTTTTTTCATTTTTATTGTTATAATAATTTTTAGAAATTACAAAAAGGAGGAATTACTATGCCAACTCCACATAATGAAGCAAAATTAGGAGAAATTGCTAAAACTGTAATAATGCCTGGTGATCCATTACGTGCAAAATACATTGCTGAAAACTTTCTAGAAAATGTTAAATTAGTCAATCAAGTACGAGGAATGTATGCTTACACTGGAACTTATCATGGAAAAGAATTAACGGTTATGGCTTCTGGAATGGGAATGCCAAGTATGGGAATTTATAGTTATGAACTTTACCAGTTTTATGGAGTAGAAAATATCATTCGTATTGGTTCTTGTGGTAGCTATAAACCAGAACTAAAGTTGTTTGATATTATTTTAGCAGAAAAAGTTTTTAGTGAAGGTAATTTTGCTCTTACTTTAAATAATGACACCTGCCATATAGTAGAAGCAAGCAACGAATTAAATACCAATCTAATCCATACAGCAGAAGAAAATAATTTGAACCTAATACAAGGAAATACCGTTTGTACCGATTGTTTTGATGTGTATATGACAGATGTCAATGAATTTTTTAATCGAATTCCAACCGACTTTAATCCTGTTAGTGCTGAAATGGAAGCTTTTGCTTTATTTTACGTAGCAAAAATCCTACATAAAAAAGCATCTTGCCTAATGAGTATTGTTGATTCTAAATATATCAAAGAAATTGCAACACCTGAGCAAAGACAAAATGGATTAAATACTATGATCCAACTAGCATTAGATTCTACTTTAAAAATAAAATGAAGAAAGACATTGAGTATTTTGCTCAATGTCTTTCTTCTATTTTTTAATCGATAAAATCTTATATTTCATAATACCTGCTGGAGCATTAACATCTACTACCTGATTTTTCTTAGCTCCTAATAAAGCACTTCCCAATGGTGATTCATTTGATATTTTATTTTCTAATAAATTTACCTCTGTTGATCCTACAATCGTATATTCAATTTTTTCATCAAATTCCATATCTAATACTTTTACAATATTTCCCACTTGCACTGTTTCCGTATCAATATCTTTCTCATCAATAATTTTGGCATGTCTTACTTTATTTTCTAATTCTGCTATTTTTACTTCATTTTCTGCCTGTGCTGTTTTCGCTTCATCATATTCTGAGTTTTCTGATAAATCACCAAATCCTAGCGCTACTTTAATTCTATCTGCTATTTCTGCTCTTTTTTCTGTTCTTAAATAATTTAATTCTTTTTCTAAATTGTCATACCCTTCTTGTGTTAAAATAACTTCTTTTTCCTCCATGTTCATTCTCCTTTCAAAATCTATTTGTTTTCTTTTTCTTCAAAAAATCTTTTACTATCTTACGGCAAAAAAAGGAATTTGTCAAGTGTAGATTAATCCTTAATGAAATCTTTTGCCCCTTTCATATAATCAATACCTGAAAAAATAGTAGCAATGGTTTGCACAATCATCATAATGGTTACAACAAGATTTAAGGCAAATGCTCCGCCTTGCAATGTACCAGTAAAGCATTCTCCAAAACTATGTAAGTCAATAAATGCTAGAATAATAGCTATCATCTGTGTAACGGTTTTTAATTTTCCCCAATTCGAAGCAGAAATCACTTTACCACCTTTTTCTACAGCAATTAAACGATAACCTGATACTAAAAATTCTCTTGCTAACACAATTATTGGTATCCATGCAGGTAACTTAGCCATTTCAACCAACATAATCATAGCTGTTAAAACTAAAATTTTATCTGCTAATGGATCTAAAAATTTTCCAAAAGTTGTTACTTGATTATTTTTTCTTGCTAAATAACCATCTAATTTATCCGTTATAGAAGCAATGATAAATACAAATTCAATTAACCAATAGGTAATTGGTATTCCCAATAATTCTCCTTGTATACCTAAAAAAGGAATAATCACCATAATTGGTACTAATATAATTCTAAATATGGTCAATTTGTTTGGCAAATTCATGTCTTATTTCCCCTTTCTTCTATATTTTACTTTAACATTTCAATTGCTTTTTGCAATTGTGTATCATCTTTTTCTTCTACTAATAGGACATTTTCAATATTGTCTGGCAATTCTACTTTTTCATCTGGTTCGATTCCAATTTTATTGATTTCTGTTTTATTGGGTGTTAAGTATTTTTCTGCTGTTATTTTTAGTCCACTACCATCAGCTAATGTTAAAACTGTTTGGATCACACCTTTTCCGATAAGTTTTGGTTCCACATATTTTAGCTTTTCCTAAATCTTTCAATGCTCCTGCTAATATCTCAGATGAACTTGCTGTATTTTCATTTGTTAAAATAACAATTGGCAAATTGATAATCGGATCTTTTTCTGATTTTTTTATTTCTTCCTTATTATTTTTATCTACTTCATATAGCAAAATAGATTCTTTGTCTGCTATATAATCTGCTATTTCCAATGCCTCATCTACAATTCCTCCTCCATTGTTTCTCAAATCAATGATTAAAGACTGGATTCCTTGTTTGGATAATTCTTCATACTTGGCCTTGAAATCTGTTGCTGTTCCTTCATCAAAAGAAGTAAATTCGATATAACCTATTTTATGATCGATCACTTTTCCTTCTACTGGATTTACTTTTATATTTTCTCTTTTTATTTCAAATTCTTTGTTTTCCGTCCCTCTTAAAACTTCAAGTTTCACCATAGTTCCATCTTGCCCTTTTATTTTGCTAGAAACAATTGACATATCTTCTGCCTTATAGGTAACACCATCTACCGATACAATTAAATCCCCTGGCAAAATTCCTGCTTTTTCTGCAGGACTATTTTTTATGGGTGATAGGATTTGTATTTTATCAACTTCTGTATTTTTTACCATATAAATTCCAATACCTACAAAGTTTCCCATTGTATCTTCTAGATATTCTTTCATTTCTTCTTTTGATATATATTCAGAATAAGGATCGTCTAATCCTTCAATATATCCTTTGATAGCACCTTCTTTTAATTTTTCTTCATCAACCTCTCCTAAATAGTATTTGTCTATAATACTTTTATATTTCCCTAATAATGTTGCAATATCTGAACTTGATGTTGTTGGAGCAAAAATAGCTTGTTTTCCAATCTTTTCATTGGTTAATAATTGATACATTCCTATTGATGTACACAAAAATGTAATAAATGCCACAATTACTACTAGCATAATTATTTTGTAAATTTTAAATCTTTTCTTTTCTTCCATCTAATCTTACCTTTCATAAAATTTGAGCGGATTAAAGTTGAAAACTTTTCCGCCCTTTTTTTCTTCTTTTAAGGCAAATAATTCATTGGGTTAACACAATTACTAAATCCTGGACCTGGAGAACGTATTTCAAAGTGTAAATGTGGTCCACTAACATTTCCTGTTGCTCCAGATAGCATAATTTGTTGTCCTTTTG
This sequence comes from Clostridia bacterium, assembly GCA_022791675.1. Taxonomy (GTDB): domain Bacteria; phylum Bacillota; class Clostridia; order TANB77; family CAG-508; genus CAG-269. The sequence continues at coordinate 5,428 of JAAVZN010000004.1, forward strand.
AAACCATTTGTCCTTTTTTCACTTGAACACTAGAAGCATGTGCATAATGACTATATACGTTATTTCCATGATAGATAAGAACATAATATCCATAAGCTCTTTGATATCCTGTATCAAAAACTTGCCCATTTCCTACTGAATAAACTGGCGTTCCTGTTGACACTGGAAAATCCACTCCTGTATGATATCCTAATGACCACATACTTCCCTTTACACCATATCCAGTTCCAATTCTGTTATTTGATACTGGCCAACCAAATCCATGTGAACTGGTAGCATTGTTATTATTAGAACCTCCTGTGCTTCCATTGTTATTTCCATTTCCACTATTTCCACTTCCACTATTTCCATTGTTATTTCCTGAACCAGTTTGCGAATTTTGGTTTTCAAAAATTTCTTTCATTCTTGCTAAGTCTGCACTTATATTTTTTTCATGCTTTTTTAACTCTTCTATATCTTCCTCTAACTCTTTTTCTTTTTCTGACAATTTAGACACTTGTTGATTTTTAGCATTTTTTGCAGTTTGTAACTGAGTTGCTACACTTTGTTTGCTAGCTTTTGAACTATCCAATACTTTTTTACTATCTTCCAATTCTTTTTTTGCTTGTTCTATCTCTTGTTTTTGTTTTTGTATTTTTTCTAATAATTCTGTATCACTTGTTGCTACTTCTGTTACTAAGAAATAGTTTGATATAAAATCAGTAATACTTTCAGAGGATAATAGAAAATCTAAATAGGAAGTTTCTCCTGCTTCGTAAGTAGCTACTAATCTTTTTTCTAATAAGTCTTCTTGCTTTGTATAGTCTTCTTCTGATTTTTTTATTTTTTCTTCTGAATCTTTTATTTTTGTATTCAAATCTGAAATTTGACTGTCTAATTCAGCAATTTGAGCTTCATAATTATCAATTTGTGTAGATAATACTTGAACTTGTTTTTGTGCTTCTGTTTTTTCCCCTTGCACTTCTTTTAGTTCCTTCTCTGTTTCTTTCTTTTTATTATTATTTTCCGCTTGTTCATTTGCTTTATTATTAATATCCGTTTTTGTTACTGCCATTACTATATTCATATTTGCTTGTGATAAAATTATGACTGCAATGATAATTCCCCATATTTTTAATCCTAGTCTTTTCATAAGTTCCTCCTATTTTTCTTTTAATTTTTGGTATCTTCTATTGTTGTATTTTCTTTTTGTGTTTCATTTGATATATGATTGGTTTGGTTCTCTGTTTGATTGCTTGTGGTATTTTGATTTTGTGTTGTTGGCACCATTCCATTGGTAATGTATGGTAATGGATCTGTCACAACACCATTTAGTCGAACCTCAAAATGGGCGTGTGGTCCTGTTGAATATCCTGTGGATCCAACTTTTAACACAACTGTTTCTCCACGTTTTACAGTATCCCCTACTTGTACCATAATTTCTGATCCGTGTGCATACAAAGTAGAAACTCCTCCACCATGATCGATGATTACCATATTTCCATAAGCTCCATTATATCCTGCTTTCACAACAATTCCATCATTGGTAGCTACAAAATTCGCTCCCATTGGTGCACTCACATCGACTCCTGTATGTAACTTGTAAACACCTGTAATTGGATGTGTTCTCATTCCATATTTTGAAGTGATTCTAGTATAGCCTGGAATTGGCCATGCTAATTCTCCTCCAATATATTGTGACTCGATTCCATCTAAAGCAAGTGATAAGATTTCTTTGTTCACTTCTTCAAATTGCCTATTATACTCATCAATTTGCGTTTGGACATCTTTTTCTTTGTCGGTTAATTTGGCGATGTAATTTTCTCTTACAATTTTTGTATTTTCTAATATCTTTGCTGTTTTGGTTTGATTTTGTTTCATCGTTGCATATTGTTCTTTTTGTGTATCTAATTTCTTTTTGGCTAATTCAATTTCGTCTTTTTGTGATTTCATATCTTCTAACAATTCTGTATCGTAATTTGCAAGCTCTGTAATTAGGAAATAATTGGATAAGAAGTCAGAAACACTACGAGAACTTAAAATAACGTCTAAATATTCTGTATCGCTAGATTCATACATAGCAACCAGTCTTACCTCTAATATTTCTTTTTGTCTATGGTATCTTTCTTCTGCTATTTTTAGCTTTTCCTCTACTTCATCAATGGAATCTTGCAATTTTGCAATTTTTGTATTTAACTCATCTAATTCTGCTTGGGAATTGGCTATTCTTTCATCTAGTTTTTGTACTTGTTGTAAGTTTTCAGATAGCTCTTCTTGCACATCTTCTAAGTTTTCTGTGGCTTCATTGATTTGATTTTTTAATTCTTCTTGTTTGGTTTGCAAATCATTTATTTCCTCTGCTCTTACATAAGTTAGCATACTAAAGCTACTAATTAGGAAAGCTAAAACAACACATAAAATCTTACGCATGTTTTCTCCTTTATACTTTTAAATATTTTCTCATAGAAATGACACTTCCGGATTGCTCCAATTCCAATTCCTAATAACATATAAACAAAAATGATGGAACTAAACATGTCAGCAAATGTTACTAAACTCATATTGATAATCTGCATGAATTGGGCATTTACCATCTGCTCTGCAATTAAGTTATAGGTTACCCCTACTAATACAATGGATATACTACTAGCCAACACTCCTATGATCATACCTTCTACAATGAATGGCCAACGAATAAATCCATTGGTTGCTCCTACATATTTCATGATAGAAATTTCTTTTCTTCTAGCATGAACGGTAAGTTTTATTGTATTGGCTATAATAAATACTGATATGATAATTAATAAAATCAAAATAACTCCTGTTACAATTTTTATTCCGTTTGCTAAATTGATTAATGTTGTGACTGTTTCATCTTTACTTGTTATTTTTTTGATATTGTCAAATGTTAATATTTGATCTTGTACTTCTTTGCTTTTGCTCAAATCTGTTAATGTTACTACATAAGAAGCTGGAAAAATGTTATTTTCTTCATATCCTGATAGTAAATCTTTTTTGTCTCCAAATCTGTCTTTCATCTGTGTTAGTGCATCTTCTTTTGATAAATATACAGTTGTACTAACACCGTCCAAGGCTCTTAGTTTTTCTTCTACTTCTTCTATTTGTTCTTGTGTTGCGTCATTGTTAATAAATACTTGTATTCCTTGTGCTGATTCTACTTCTGCTACAAAGTGATTGATGTTCTCTGTTAGGATTAAAAATATTCCAAATATAATCATTGTGGCACACATAATCATTAAAGAGGCACCTGTTGATTTTTTGTTTTTGAATACGTTTCCAAATCCTTCTCCGATTAAATATCCAAATCTGTTATATTTCACAATCATACCCACCTTTTTTATCATCTTTTACTATTTCGCCTTTGCGTACATGGATTACTCTTTTTTTCATTTTGTCTACAATATCTTTTGCATGTGTTGCCACTACTACTGTCGTTCCTCTCATATTAATGTCATTTAATAAGTTCATGATATCCCATGCTGTATCTGGGTCTAAATTTCCTGTTGGCTCGTCCGCAATTAACATAGATGGATTATTGACTAATGCTCTTGCCAATGCCACTCTTTGTTGTTCTCCTCCTGATAATTCGTTTGGATACATTTTGGCTTTACCACTTAACCCAACCAATGAAAGGACCATTGGTACTTGTCTTCTTATGTGTCTTGGGGTTGCTCTTACAATATACATAGCATAAGCTACATTGTCATAAACTGTCTTATCTGGTAATAATCTAAAGTCTTGAAACACTACCCCCATACTTCTTCTTAAGAAAGGAATTCTGCTTGGTTTTAAGTAGGTGGTATCTTTTCCATTGATGATTAGGTTTCCTGATGTCGGTTCTTCTTCTTTTAATATGAGTTTGATTAATGTTGATTTTCCACTTCCTGAGGTTCCTACTAAAAATGCAAATTCTCCTTTGTTAATAACAAAATTAGCGTTTTTGACTGCTTTTGTCCCTGTGTCATACGTCTTTGTTACGTTTCTAAATTCTATCATTTTGGTTCTCCTTACCTTTATTTTGCATTATAATCTTATTCTATCTAATCATATCAATAAAGTATTTTTTTTGCAATACTTTTTTGTTAAAAAAATGATAGAAAATGTTGGTTTTTTTACATTTTCTATCATTTTTCTCTCATTTTCTTTATTTCGAAAAATTTACACAAAATTCACATTTCTTAATCCCTAAATTTTTCTACAATAGCGTTTGCAGTTAGTCCAAAATATTCCATTAGTTCCTCTGCTTTTCCAGATTTTCCAAAGCAATCTTTCATTCCTATTCTTTCTATTTTAGTTGGATATTCTTCTGTTAAAACTTCACTGATTGCTGTTCCAAGTCCACCAATGATACTATGGTCTTCTATTGATACCAATTTTTTGGTTTCTTTTGCACATTTTATTATCCTTTCTTTATCTATTGGTTTAATAGTGTGAACATCTACTACTCGAATATGAATTCCTTGTTGTTTCAATTGTTCTTGTGCTTTGATTGCTTCTGCAACAGTTACCCCTGTTGCAAACACAGTTCCATCTGTTCCTTCTCCTAATTGAATCGCTTTTCCAATTTCAAATTTTTGGTTTTCTTCATAAATGATTGGAGTTGCTAGTCTTGCTAATCTCACATAAACAGGGCCTTGTATTTTACTAATTTCTTCTATGACCCATTTGGTTTGTGTATCATCTGATGGGGAAATAACAGTCATATTAGGCAAACCTCTCATCAATGATAAATCTTCTAACATTTGGTGTGTTGCTCCATCTTCTCCTACCGTAACTCCTGCATGTGTTGCACAAATTTTTACATTTAAATTAGGATAACAGATACTATTTCTGATTTGATCATATCCTCTTCCTGTTGCAAATACTGCAAATGTACTAGCATAAGGAATTTTTCCACAAGTCGCTAATCCTGCTGATGTTCCTAGCATATTAGCTTCTGCTATTCCCAGGTCAAAAAAACGATCTGGAAATTCTTTGGCAAATAAATCTGTTTTCGTAGCTCCTGCTAAATCGGCATCTAATACCACAATATTTTCATTTTCTTTCCCTATTTTTACTAAGGTTTCTCCATAACTTTGGCGTGTTGCCACTTTTTTATCTTTCATTTAATCCCTCCATTGCTTGCCTATATTGTTCGTCATTTGGCGCTTTTCCATGCCAAGTAGCTTGATTTTCCATAAAGTCAATTCCTTTTCCTTTAATGGTTTTAGCAATCACACAAGTTGGTTTTCCTTTTACATTTTTAGCTACTTCAAAAGCTTTTATTATTTCTTCGATATCATGTCCATCTATTTTTATTACTTCAAATCCAAAACTTTTAAATTTCTCGTCGATCGGATAGGAACTCATGACTTCTTCTATGGTTCCATCAATTTGTAAATTATTGTTATCTAGGATAACACATAAATTGTCTAATTTATATTTGTTCGATGCCATGCAAGCTTCCCAGATTTGTCCTTCTTCGATTTCTCCATCGCCTAAAATACAATAAATTCTATATTTTTGGTTATTCATTTTTCCTGCTATTGCCATACCATTCGCTACCGATAATCCTTGCCCTAAAGAACCAGTTGTCATATCAACTCCAGGCACTTTATTTTTATCTGGGTGCCCTTGTAAATAGCTATTGATATTTCGAAATGTTTTTAAGTCTTCTATTGGAAAATATCCTCGATTGGCTAAACAGCTATATAAAGCTGGTGAACAATGTCCTTTTGAAAGAATTAGCCTATCTCTTTCTTCCCAGTTAGGGTCTTGGGGATTGATTTTCATTTCTCGAAAATACAACACCGTTAATATATCTGCTATAGAAAGCGAACCACCTGGGTGCCCTGATTTTGCATGATATACTTGTTCTATGATGTCTTTTCTTACTTGCCTTGCTTTTTGTTCTAGTTCTTGAATTCCTAATTTTTCCAAATCTTACACACCTTTCTTTTTTTGATTGATAAACTTATTCTATTTTTTCTTTTCAAAATTGTCAAGTTTCTTTTTTAGCAATTTTTATCAACTACTACTTCCTTTCTATAAAAAACAAAACAGAGATTTAAAAAAATACCTTCTAATCTCTGTTTGTTTTTAAGCATAAGCTTGTCGCTTCTTGAAGCTAAGTAAATTGGTAATTTCGTTTTCTGTATTTTTAGCTCTTTTGGTTTTTCTTGCTCTTTCTTGTTCCAACTCACGTTTTTGTTTCTCTGCCATGGATTGACAGATTGCTTTTTGATAAGTAAAATGTGTATCTTGTGCAATTTTACTCCAATTATATTGATTTCTCACCTTATTTTTTGCTTTTTTCGTTATTTCACTACAAAGTTTATGATCATATAATAATTCTAAGATAGAATCTGCCAATGAATTAGCATTCCCGCAATATGCTTTCATGCCATTGACTCTATGTTCTACAATTTCATTCAATCCTCCAATATCTGAAACAACAATTGGATTTTCTGATAACATTGCTTCCAAAGCTACAATTCCAAATGGCTCATAAGTACTTGGAAACACTGCTACATCTGCTGATTTATACATTTTTTGTACATCTTTTCCCCCTATATATCCAGCAAAATATACTTTATTTCCAATTCCCATTGCTTGTACTTGTTGCTTCAATTCATCTATCATTCCACCTTTACCACAAATAACAAGTTTTGCATCATGATAACCTTGCAATATTTTTGGCATAGCAGAAATTAAATGTTGTACACCTTTTTCATAAACTAATCTACCCATAAATAGTATGATTTTTTCATTATCCATAGCATATTTTCTTCTAAAATCATAATCTCTTTCAATTCCATTAAATAAATTCAAATTAACGCCATTTGGTACTACATTTATTTTTTCATAAGGTAAACCAAATAGTCTTTGCAATTCATTTTTCATATAGTTACTATTAACAATTACTTCTGCTGATTCATAAGTTAACATCCATTCTGTATCATTGATGTATCTTTGTTGTTCATCATGAATTCCACTGTTTCTACCAGCCTCTGTCGCATGTATCGTAGAAACAATCGGTATATTGTAAGAATTTTTTAATGTTTTTGCACTATAAGCTACTAACCAATCATGTGCATGGATCACATCAAATTTTCCTTGCTCCGCTATGATTTCATTTGCCTTTGCAACCATATTAAAGTTCATTTGCATGACCCAATCAATAAAATTATTCGGATTGATCATATAATTATCTATTCGATATACTTTTACTCCTTTGTCATCTTCAAAATAAGGAGCATCGCCATCACGATAGGTTACTACTGTTACATCATGACCATCTTTTAACAAGGTTCGTGATAAATCATAAACTACTCTTGCAATTCCTCCTACAATTCTTGGTGGATATTCCCATGTTAACATCAATATTTTCATGGATATTCTTCCTTTCTTCTTTATTTTCTTTTGTTTTTCGTTTTTTGACATTTTTCTTCTTTTCTATTTTATACAACTTTTTCTAAATTGTAAATGATTTTTTGGAATTTTTTTCATTTTTCTGTTTTTATTGTCTTTCGCTTTACAACAAAAAAATATAATTTTTCCATAAAAAAGCGGAATAAATTCCGCCCTTAAAGAGTCTGATTAAGTTTAGGCTCTTTAGTTTTGCTTTTTCACTAATTTATGATATATTTTTATCGGTGATATTAATGTCTAAATTTACTATTAAACAGATTTTTATTGATAATTGGGATAGTTTTGTTACTA
>JAAVZN010000053.1 GCA_022791675.1 Clostridia bacterium
TATCTTATTTTCATCACTTAACTTTCCTTTCCGTTTTTTATTATTATATTCAATTTATTGGATTATATTTCGTTTATTAAAAATAAAAAATACTAGAGTTTTTCTAGTATCTTAAAATCACATTTATTTTTATATACTTGTATAATATCTTTTACCCCCAATAATATTATCATAAAATATATTTAAAAAATTTTTTTTATTGCTTCTAAATTTTTCATTACTGCTTGATAACCAAATTGATAACACTTATCTGTCTTTTCTACATCCAAAAGACCTGTTTTATCAGTAGAAATCGTAATAACCAAATCACTTTGTTTCAAACTTTCTTCTGAAATTTTATTTCCCATAATATCTATGGTTCTCATTCCTATATCCATCATATTACTATTTTCATCTACATCATCTGCTCTAAAATTAAAAGCAATTACCTTATCAGCTCCCTGTTTTTTTACTTCTAGTACAGGAATATTATCTAAAATTCCACCATCTAAAAACTTATATTCCTTATAATCACACGGACAAAAGATAGCTGGAAAACTACTACTTGCTCTTACTGCTTTACCAATGGATATATCTGTAATATATTGCGATTTATCTTGACATTTTTGAGGAATCTTATTGGTAAAAATATATTCTTTTGAACTTTTTACATCCACACTAGGAATGACTAAAGGAATATTCGTAATATCAGCAATTGTTTTGACTCCTTTTTTACTAGCAATATTATTATAAGCTTTTTCAATGCTTTCTCCTGTTTTCAAACCAGAAATGCACACTTTTTTATTCTTCACAAAATTTCCAATTCCAGATAAAATTGGTGTAGAATTCATTTCTACTATTTCTTTCGCATATCTCTTGAACAGTATGTAAATATAATAAGGTGAATATCCCATTGCATAAAGTGAAGCTACCAAACTTCCTGAACTCGTACCTCCAATTACATCAATTTTTATCCCATTATCTTGCATTGCTTTTAATGCTCCAGCATGTGCAATCCCTCTAATTCCTCCTCCCGATAATGCAACTCCTAATTTCAAATTAACACCTTCTTCCATTTCTTTTCTCTAAATTAGTATTTACCATAAATATGTATTTAAACAAAAAATTGTTAATTGTTATCCTATTATTCCTATCCAATAAAAAATAGATTAGCTTTAAAACTAATCTACTTTGTATAATAAAATTCTCCAAATCCATAAATTACACGATAATATTCACCGATAAAAGAAGGTTCTTTTTGGTCTTTTATTTCATAAGTTGGTGGAACAATCTCTTGTCCTTGCTCATTCATTGCTCCCCATTTCCCATCTTTACTGATGGTAGCAAATCCAAATTCATTCAATTCAAAGGCTTTATCATACTGATAATCAACTAATACATTTCCATTTTTGTCCACAAATCCATACTTTCCATCTTTTTTGTCAACAAATAATTTGTTACTTGTGTATACATCTGTATTTTTCAATTCTTTTCCTTCTTTATCAAAATACTTTACCTCTGTTTCATTATAAATTTTTATATGATGCTCTAGCACTTCAATGGTAGCTGATGGCATTTCACAAATTTTATTCATCTCTTTATGATATATTTGTGTCTTATGTTCTTCTGTTAAAGTTGTTTGAATTAAATCTGTATTAGGAATTCTTTGTAAAGATTCATGTTCTAATGGTACTTTTATTGCTCCTTTGTCATCTAAAATTCCTAATTTTCCGTTTTCATTACTTACAATAAAATAATTTTCATATAAATATTCAATATAATTATATTTTTCTTCTATTAATTGTTTTCCATCTTTGTTAATCACACCATATTTGGTGCCTTGTTCATTATTAATTCTTATTCTATACTTTTCATTACTTGTATTAATAATTGCTACATTCGCATCAATATTGGCTTGTGTTCCATTGCTATTATAAACCGTTGTCCCTTGTTCATTTTTCGCATATAAATAAATGCCTGTTATATCGATTTCATTATATTGCACAGGCACAATTACTTTTCCCTCTAAGTTAGCAATTCCATATTTTTTGCTTTTTTCAATTACAAATAGCTGATTGGTTTCATCATATTGAATGGATTGATATTGATTTTCTATGATTGTTTGTTCATTTTTTTTCAATCCATATTGACCATTTTTAGCACAAATCAAATATGCATTTTGCTGATCATGAATTCCTGTTACTCTTAAAATCTCATTATATTCTGTTCCTAAAATTTCTTTTCCATTATGGTTTAAATATCCATAGCGATACCCTTCTTCCGTTTTTCTTAATACGATATATCCTGCATATTCATATTGCTTTTCTTCGTCATAATACTCATCTAGTTTTATTTCATCATATTCTATTTTTACTAATTCTTTTCCTTTCATATTGACTACGCCAAATTTGTCTTGCTCTTTAACCACGAAAGAACCTTCTTTATATGGTAAACTGTCTATTTCATCATAAATTGGCTTGGTTATTTCTTCTCCCTCTAAATTAATGAATCCATACTTTCCTTCTTTTTGATAAACTAATATACTTTTTTCATACATTAAATCGCTCGAAATATTTTTTAAACGAATTGGTTGAACTGCTTGATATTCTGTCAATATTTCTTCTTTTCTTTCATTGAATACTTTTGTATTTTCTCCTTCATAACATACAAAAACAGCCTTTTCTGGATTTGGTATTTTAATATCACTATATTGTGGCTCTATAATCTTATTTCCTTTTTTGTCAATTACACCATACTTATCTTCTTGTTTTAAAATAAAATAATTGTATTGTTTTATGGTTTCTATTTCGTAACCTCTTTCCTGTTCATTCATAATGCAAGAAACTCCAATTGCTACAATTCCTAATAAAATTAATATGGCTATTACAATCATGAATCGATATCTTTTTTTCATTTTTTGTTCATTCCTTCCCAAGACTCTTTTTACTTTGCCCTTATTCTTCTACTTCTTCAGTATGATTTTTACAAGCTTTTACTTTAAGAATTCGTTTGTCTTCATATTCTTCTATTTTGTATGTTACTGTTTCTGTATCAATTGTAGGTAGTTCCTCTTCCTCTGGTATTCTACCTAATTTATCTTGTAAATAGCCAGAAATCGTATCATAGTCACCTTCTGGTATTTGTGCATCTAACAATTTATTAACATCATTAATTGTCATACTTCCACTTAAATAATACGTATTAGAATCAATTTGTTCATATTCTTTTTCTTCTTTGTCATATTCGTCAAAAATATCTCCCACTAATTCTTCTAATATATCCTCCATGGTAATTAATCCAGCTGTTCCTCCATATTCATCTACAATGATAGCAATTTGTTTTTTGTTTTTTTGTAATTCTTTGAATACTTCATTAATCAATCTATTTTGAGAAACAAAGTAGGCATCTTTCATTAAATTTTTTACTTTAAACGTTTTTTTATTGATATTTTTTAAAATATCTTTTACATATAAAATTCCTTTTATTTCATCAATTGTTTCGTCATAAACTGGTATTCTACTATAACGATATTCTTCTACAGAAAGCTCTTGCAATAATTCTTCATTACTAATGTTAATATCTACTGCAAAAATATCTTTTCTATGTTTCATAATTTCGGAAACAGTAATGTCATTGAATTCAAATACATTATTGATTAATTCCTTTTCTTCTTCTTTGATCGTTCCTTTTTCTTCTCCTTGATCAATCATCATTTTGATTTCTTCTTCTGTTACTGTTTCTTCTTCGTTTTCTCCTACTCCTACTAGTTTGGATACTCCATTTGTAACAACTGTTAATAGCTTAACAAAGGGAGCTGTAATGATAGAAATTGCTCGAATGATTCCAATGGTAGCAAATGATAATTTTTCATAGTTTTTCATGGCAAATCTCTTTGGTACTAATTCTCCAAATATTAAAGTAAAGAATGATAAAATGATGGTTATGATAATAATGGATATGTTTTTCCATACATTAAGACTGATAAAAGGCATAAAATTGAACAATGCTGGTGCTAGTTTTTCGGCAAAAGCATCAGATGCAAATGCACTCGATAAAAACCCAGCTAATGTAATTCCAATTTGTATGGTTGCTAAAAATTTGCTTGGTGATTTTATCATTTTTTCAATTTGTTTTGCTTTTTTGTTTCCTTCTTTTGCTTGTTTTTCTATTCTAGCATCATTTAGTGATATAAACGCTATTTCTGTTGCAGCAAAAAAAGCATTTAATGCGATTAACACAATTAATATGATGACTTGTGTGATCATTGATTATCGACTCCTTTTGATTTCTTTTTCTTATTTATTATATCCGTTTTTCAAATTTTTTTCAATAAATTTTAATGATTATTTAACTTTATTAATATTTCCCCCATTTCCTTACATTCTTTTCTTTAAAATTACAAAAAGAAAAAACTAGTTAAACTTTCTCAATTTTATTTGAGAATTTTTGACTAGTTTTATGATACAATTTTTTCTATTAAAAACTATCACTTTGCCTATTGTAATTTCGTTTTTACAGAGTTCAGTCCTACCATAAAGCGACACGCAAGCCGATGTAGCTGAAGGCAAAGGTCGTGCTACTGTAGGTGCGGCCAGCACTCGGACCGTTGGAGCCATCGCAGTAGTAAAAACCTCCTCGAATCGCACACGGATCACTGGTATTCGTACTTTTTTCTAATGTCCATTCCAATACATTTCCAGCCAAATCATAAATTCCTAGTACACTATTTCTGTCTGTCGCTCCTGTTGTTAATAATGTACTTGCTGACGCAGGCTTCGTGTATTTACTCGTTCCACTTGCTCGATTCCATGACCCAGAAGTTGTAGGCGCTGTTGTATAGAGTCCTCTTGTTATTTCAAATGTTACGTCATAGTAATTTCCCCATGTTCCTGAATTTGTCTTCAACTCAGCTTGTGTTTTCGCTCCTTTTTCTTCGATAAATTTCATCACTAAATCCCACTGAATTCCAAACATTAAGCTACTTGTTTTTCCTCCTACTGCTAATTCTGTTGCTTTTGTTTGTGCCTGACTACATGTTACCCAATTATAAGGATAAACATCTCTTTGAATTACTGGTGTTGTTAAACTATCTGAAGCTGAAAACCTTGCTGTATTGGTTCCTGTTTCATACCTTCCAATATAAAATCCTCCATTTTCAAATACACTTGATAACATACTATTTTTATGGTTATTATATTCTGTCTCATTGGCAAATCCATGTTGTGCAGTTGAATAAAAAGTATCTGTATATCCACTCTGTCGATAATCACTTGCATAAGTTTGCATTGCTGATTCAATTTCTGTGTAATCAGTACTAGTTATACTAGAATCATAAATAGATTTTGGTACTTCTACCCATACCCATTCATTTTGATTCTTATCCTTGATCACTAACCCTGTATCTAAGTTGGTTCCTTCTACTTTTTGAGCTCCTTCTGGTAAAAATGGCTTGGTGTTATCTGTACTTGGCAAAGTTGCTTCTGGTGGATTTTCTTCTCCTGAGTCTTCTTTTTCCCCTTCTATTGTTACTTGTCCTTTTTCTCCAATCGTTATTTTATAATCATCTACCACCACTGTGGCTGGCAAACTGGTAATTGGTAACTTTGATTTTTCTTTGTCAATTCCTTCTACTTGATTCAAATTTTTATTCAAAGTATCCAGATCAATTTTTCCATCGGTTCCAAAACTTCCCATCACTGCTACTTGTACTTTTTCTTTCGCAGTTGCTTTTTCGTTTTCTACCTTTGCTGTATTAGCTTTTGTTAACACTCCATTTTCTCCAGTTAAAGTCGCAATGCTTATTCCTGCTAATATTAATAATACGATAATCGTTATTACCAATGCTATTAATGTAATACCTTTGCTCGTTTTTCCTTGTCTTTTCGTTTTTAATTCTAATTTCGTCATTTCTTATTATAATCCTCCTCTTCTTTTGTTTTTCTATTCTTCTTTTTTACTGTTTTATTTTTCTTCCTGTCTTCTTGGTTATAATTCCCTATTTTAAATTGTAGTATTCACTTTTCTTGGTCTTTTCTTGCTTTCTTCTTACAAAAGTATTCTTTTTTCAAGGTTCTTCTACTTCTTTAAAATAGTTCCTAATTTTTTCTCACTCACATTGTAACAATATATTATTTTATTGTCAACAAGTAGACATATTTCCTAATATCTAGCACTTTTAAAAAATAAAAGAAAATTGCAAAAAAACAACTTTGGTAAAATGTTAATAACAATAAAAACAACATATACACGAAAGAAGTTATTTTTTATGTGTAAATTGTATAATAACAGAAAAATACTACAAGAGAATTGTTCTAATGTAAATAATACGAGACGAAAAAACAATCAAATTCACAGCTCCAATAAAACCAATAAAAACTTTGACAATAATTAAGAATGTTGATACAATGTGAGTGGGAAAAAATTAGGAACTATTTTAAAAAAGTAGTAAAACTTTGCTTTTGTGAGAAAAAATTAAGAAATAAGAAAAAAAGTAAATACTACAATTTAAAATAGGGAATCATAATCAAGAAAACGAAAGAAATAAAGGAGGATTAAAAATGGCGAAATTAGAATTAAAAACAAAAAAGCAAGAAAAACATAACAAAGGTATTACATTAATAGCATTGATCATTACCATTATTGTATTACTCATATTAGCAGGAGTGAGCATTGCAACCTTAACAGGAGAAAATGGAGTATTAACCAAAGCTAATACTGCAAAAGAAGAAACGCAAAAAGCCTCAGCCAAAGAAAAAGTACAAGTAGCAGTGATGGGAAGCTTTGGAACCGATGGAAAAATTGATTCAGACACTTTAAATAAAAATTTAGAGAAAGTAGAAGGAATCAATAAAGAAATTTCGGATTTAACAGGAATAACTCTACCAAAAAAAGTAGTGGTAGATGATTATAAAATAACAATTGGAGAAAAAGGACAAGTAACAATAGAAGGGGAAAAAGAAAACTCAGGAGATAATACAGAAAATCCACCAGAAGTGACTTTGCCATCTACAGATGACACAAAACCATTTTTACCAGAAGATTCAGAGATCATAAGTAATAGTTTGGAAACAGGAGTTATCATTAAAGATAAGAATCAAAACGAATGGGTATGGGTAGAAGTTCCAAAATCTATTTATAATTCCAATACGACCAGTACTGATTACACAGCAATTGAAACAGCCATGCAAACTTATGCAAGTGCTTATCGAGATAGTAATTATTCAGATACTTTTTATGCAAAAGAACTACATGGATTTGCAGATGAAACAGAATACAATAATCATAAAAATAATATGTTAAAAAGTGTATTTGAAAATGGAGGATTTTATATAGGAAGATATGAAACGGGATCCGAAACGCCTAGATTTTCAAATGCAAATAATTTAACAACACCAGTGATTCAAAGAGATGCTTATCCCTATAATTTTGTGACATCTAGCCAAGCACAAGCAAAAGCAACAGAAATTGCAACAGGAGGAAAAACTGCTAGTCTAATGTTTGGAATTCAGTGGGATTTAACTTTGAAATTTATTGAAGAAAAAGGAGCGAAAACACAAGCAGAATTAAAGACAAATTCGGGAAGTTGGGGAAATTACTTCGATGTAACATTTAATATAACAAGAGGATTTTATATAACAGCACCTACTACTTCTAATTCATGGAACGAAGTAACCAATAGCTATACAAAACCAGATTCAAAGAGTATTTTATTAACAACAGGTTCAACGGATCGAAATAGTGTACTAGGAATTTACGATTTAGCAGGAAATGTATGGGAATGGACATTAGAAAAAAGTTCGACTCCTGGTGCTCCATGTACAAGTCGTGGAGGCATATATAATGACAGTGGCTCTTTCAATCCAAGTACTGGACATAACAACGGTAGCTCGACCCATTCTTTCGACACTATTGGCTGGCGTGTTGCTTTATGGTAAGACTAAACTTTGTGAAAACAAAACGATAATTTCTAGAACATTTGCAACTTGTACCATAAAACATAGTTTGTGGGAATGGACACAAGAAAGTGCATATATAACCAATGGTTCAAGTTTGATTTATAACCTTCGTGGCGGTAGTTTTCTCGATATTTACTCAAATGCCCCTGTATGTTACCGTGCCTACGCTTACACTGCTCGTACCGATACACTTCTTGGTTTCCGTTCCGTTCTTTATATAAAATAGCTAAGAGAGAATTTTCATTCTCTCTTTTTCTTACATACCTGTAACAGGAAGTCTTTTCATTGTAGAAGAACGAACTTCTTTACTTTTTATTTTCTTCTCTGTTTCTATTTTTGGCTTTTCTTGCTTGTTATTGCTTACTGTAATTGTATATTGCTCATGAAGAGCTACTTGTAATTCAATTTCTTCTTCATACACTTCGTATCCTTCTTTTGCTTTTGTTTCTCGCAAATAATATTTTCCTGGCATTAAATGTTTGATTTCTATTTTTCCCTCTTGATCGCTCTTTAATCCAGAATACACTACTTCTCTTGTTTCGTCTAATAATTCAAACTCCGTATCTTCTAACTTTTCTTTTGTTTTCTCGTCTTGTTTGATAATGATAATTTTGGTTTCATTTTCAGGGTATTCGTCACTTTTTTCCCCGCTTCCTTCTTCATACATTGCGGTTGTTAAAGCATAATCTTGATAAGTACTGTTTGGTGCTACACCATATAAAACTGGTTTTGTTTGTACTTCTCCCTCCACAATCAGTTTAAAAGTCCCCATTTTATTCATCATTTTTATTGGCACTAATACTTTAAAAGCTTCTCCTTGTAAAAATTCACTTTTTTCTTGATTTTGCATATTGGTTATTTTTATCCCATCAATCTTTTCTCCATTTTCTTTTACAACCATAATTTTATAACTTCTCATATTGACATTTGCTGTAGCATAGTATGTCTTTGATACATAAAGTTGATTCAATGGATCTTGTTTCCACTCATTTTCTGCTTTATTAATTTGAATTGTACTCGTCATTTTGCTTTCGTTTGAATTGTTAGCATTATTTATAATCATGTTCATTGCTCTTAAAGTTCTTGCTCCTGCTTCTCCTATTCCTTCATAACTGTTTGGATTATTTCCATATAGATAACAATAAATAGCATGCTTCGTTGCTGTAAAAGCTTCCTCTTTATTCGCAACGCCTAATTCTTCTATGGATTGATAGGGATAACCATGAATGACAATCCTCCATAATCCTACATCATTTACTGCTTCTTGTACAGAAACACTATAACTTCCCATTTCTGCACCTGGTTTATTCGGATTCATACAATAAGCAGGATAATCTACCCCATTGTTGCTATATTGCACATAACTTACTTTTACAACTCCTCCTTTGTATTTTAATAATTGACCACAATCCCCAATTGAGTATAGGTTCGCACTGTTAATTGAAGTAGCATAAACAGCGTTCATAAATCCCAATCCATTCATTACTAAAATTGCTAATGTCACTAATATTTTTTTGATTTTACTTTTTTTCTTTTTCAAATTTTCATTCTTCCTTTCTTTCCTTATTTTCAATTGCTTTGACACATCTTCTGTAATTGGGTTCATTTTCTACACAAGTAATAAGTGTCAAAATATTTTCTTCTGTATTTTCTAAACAACTTAAATTTGTATCTTCAATAATTTCATTTGTTTGCACAAAATATTCTCTTTTAGCACCATTATAATAATACATGATTTTATCGCCTTCTTTTAATTTCTTTACTTCTGAAAAATAGTTGTTTCTATATCCCCTGTTATGGGCTCCTAAACAAACATTTCCCACCCAAGTTTTGCTTTCCTCGAAATGTCCAATAAACTGATCCATCACTTCTTTTGTTGTTCCTTCAGCAATGGGTGCTTTTAATAAAATACACGGAATTTCAAGGTACCAATCATTTTCTTTTCCCATTGTTTCTGTATTTAATTTAATTTTTTCTGTATGACTTGGATCTTCTATATTGACTGTAAATCCTGCCTTTAAAACAGCTCTTTTGAAAGAAAAATCGAAATGAAAATTAAATTGATTAAAAATAGCTATTAGGATCAATGAAATAATGAAACTAACCATGTTGATATACCATGAACTATATCGCAGAGTACCGATTTTATCACACTCCTTTTTTTCATTTTTTTATTTGTGAGATTGTAAGAAATAATTTTTTCGAAAAAATTTTGAATTAAATCTTTGAATTCAATTTCAATTCTGTTATTATCATAATACATTTTTTCTGTTTTGTAAAGCACTTTTCATCGCAATTTTCGACATTTTTCTTGTTTTATTCTGGAAACTTTAAAATGAGAAATCTGTTTTCTAAAATTCAGATTTCTCATTTTTTAAATTATTAAATCTAATTCCAAATAAAATTCTACGCCATTTTCTTGATTAATTACTCCATATACATTTCCATAATTATTCATGATTGCTTTTACAAAAGACAGTCCAATACCACTTCCTCCATTTTCTCGATTTCTTGAAACATCAATCTTATAAAAACGATTCCAAATCCTAGCAATATCTTCTTCCGCAATGATATCTCCTGTATTGAATACTTTGACTCTAACTTTATTTTTTTCAACATCAACTACATTTTCAATTCGAATATATTTTTTGCCGTTGATTTCTTTTAAATGCTTAATTGCATTGGTTATGTAATTACTAATCACTTGTTCAATATAAAAGTCATCTGCAAATACATTGATTTCTTCTGGGGTATCTAACTTTATTTCCGCTTGTTTTTCTTCTAACATTACTTTTGATTTTCTTACCACTTCTTTTTCCAATTCTACAATATTGAACTTTTTATCTTGAAATTCACGTTTTCCATACTCTAATTTCATGAGTTCTAATAATTGTTTTACCAGTTTGTCCATTTTATTGGTTTCGTCTAAAATCACCTCTGCATAAAATTTTCTGCTTTCTTCATCTGAGTTTACGTTTTCTAATAATCCTTCGCTATATCCTTGAATTAAAGCAATTGGTGTTTTTAGTTCATGCGAAACATCGGAAATAAAGCTTTTTCTCATTTCATCAATTTGTGATTTTTCTTCAATATCTTTTTCTAATTCTATGTTGGTATTTCTCAATTGTTTAATGGTTCTTTCTAATTTATCTGACATGGCATTGATGCTTTTTCCTAGGTTATTTATTTCATCATCAGCATCAGTAATTCTATATTTATGACTAAAATCTAAATTCGACATTTTTTTGGCTATATCATTTAATTCTGAAATAGGATCTCCAAACTTCCTAGATACATAAGTTACAATAACACCTGCAATTAAAATAGCAAATCCAGCCATTAAATATAAGAAGTTGTTGGATATCTTAACACTTTCTTGTATGGAAGTAATTGGTATTCTAATATAGAGTAGATAATCATTATCTAGCGTTGCTGATAGTAAAATATAAGTAATGTCGTTTTTATTATCTTTTATTTTTTTGATATTAAATTCTTCGCCTTTCTCGATTACTTCCCCTAAATTGCTATTAAACCTACTTGTCATTTCATTCATCTGTCCTAACGTAGAAAAAAAGTCTTTGTTTGATGTATACACATTTACATTTTGGTCATTTTTGATTAAAATATCAAAATTATTATTGATAGCAATTTTTTCTAATTGCAATTCTAAATCAATATTTTGCGTGCTTGTATAATGGTTATTAACAATTTCATAAACTGATTTTAAAGCTTTTGTTTTACTATATATATAAAATTGTCCAAAAACAAAATTATTGACTAGTATCAAAAATAGAATAATTAATAAAATTACGAATGATAATGTTACAAAAAGTCTTACTCTTACTGATTTTAGTGCGTTTTTTACTTGTTCCATTTTTTATCCTTTCTATTGGGTTATTTAACTTCAAACTTATAACCTACACCTCTCATGGTTTTGATGTATTTTCCTCTCTTTCCTAGCTTATGTCTTATTTTTTTGATATGGCTATCAATGGTTCTGGAATCTCCATAATAATCATAGTTCCAAACATTATTTAAAATTTTATCTCTTGATAAAGCAATATTTTCATTTTCTACCAAATAAATTAATAATTCATATTCTCTCAGGCTCAGTTCAATTGCTTTTCCATCTACTTTTACGTTTCTTCCTTCTTTGTCAATTTCAATTCCTGCATAATCTTTTATTTCTGTTGTATCTTTTGTCGTTCTTTTTAAAATTGCTTCGACTCGTGCTACCAATATTTTAGGACTAAATGGCTTAGCAACATATTCATCTACTCCTAATTCAAATCCAAACAATTCATCTTGTTCTTCACCTCGTGCTGTTAGCATGATAATTGGTATGCTGGATTCTTGTCTAATTTGACGAAGCACTGACCAACCGTCTAATTTGGGCATCATAACATCTAATAAGATAAGTGTAATTTTATTTTTGTTTTCTTCAAATATCTCTATTGCTTTTTCTCCATCTTCTGCTTCTAATATGCTATATCCTTTTGCTTTTAAAAAGTCTTTAATTAGTTTTCTCATTCTAGCTTCATCATCTACTACTAAAATACAATTGCTTGGCATTTTTATCACTCCTTATCGCTTTTTATTTATTATAATTTTTCTATGTGTCTTTCTTGTGAAAAAGACTTTCCTTTTTTGGTTTTTTGTGTTATAATGTATTATGTAACTCGTTGATAAAAGTAGGAAGGAGAAAATATGATTATAAAATTATTAATGCTTTTTCTTTTCTTTTTTGTCTTATCAATTATCTCGGGAATAGTTATGGACGATTATTTCCGGAAAAAGGGCTATGGAATTGCAAAAGAACTATGTACAAAAATTTTTGTTGTTTGCCTAATTACTACAACAGTAGTTTTTTGGATATTCCTTTTCGCCCTAGGACAAATATTGGTAACATGGTTATTATCCTTGTTACATTGAACAGTATGGGCATATAATGTGCAAACATTATATGCCCTGCTTTCATTTTTTCACTTGGATTGTTTTGGTATCATAAGCTAATTCTATGTTTTCTTCTCTTAAAATCTTCATGATTTTATAATTAATCTCTTCCCTTTGCGCAATATAGCTATTATAATCCACCGAATTGGTAAAGCTACAAATTAACACATTTAATCCATTGTCTGTAATTGTATCAAATTTAACAATAATTGAATCATCAAAAATAGCTTCTCTTGCTTGTAACATCTCTTGCACTCTTGCTTGAAATTTCTCCAATTTTTCAAGTGGCGTATCTAATTCGATACATAAATTCATTCGATATCTTCTTTTTTCCATCTTACTCCAATTGATAATAGAGGCATTGGCAATAATCGAATTAGGAATATTTACCACTGAATTTTCAAAAGTTCTAACTCTTGTACTTCGAAATGTAATATCTTCTACCGTTCCTTCAAAAGCTTCCACTTGGATCCAATCTCCTACAATAAAAGGCTTATCCAAAAATACAATCACACCTGCAAATAGATTTTTTGCTGTGTCTTGTGCTGCTAAGGTAAAAATCACACCACCAATTCCTAATCCTGCTACCAATCCATTCAAATTAACTCCCAACGCTGTAATTACAATGAATCCCGCAATGATATAAATAACCGCACGAATGATTTTTAATGCAAAATCAAACATAGAATCTTCTACATCTTTCGTTGTTTTCTCTTTTATTTTTTGATACAAAGAAGATTTTGGTGTAAAACTACTCGCTAATCCTTTAGCAAACGCAATGGTACTAATAATGATAAATGCTTTATAAACCACATTCATAATTTCATTGGTTATTTGGAATGGTTCTTTCAAAAATACCACAGCCAAGTAAAATCCTAATATAATGAAAAATATTTTAAGTGGACTATAAAATGCACTTTGTTTTATACTTTTGGCTTTTTTCTCTTTTATTTTAAACATTCTAATAATGATATATGAAATGGTACCACTAAAAATTCTAAAAAACAAAATAATTCCTATTGCAATTAAGATATCAACAATTTGAACTGTTGTTGTATTTCTCAAAAACTCTGTAATCTGCTCCATTTTATTCTACTCCTACTTTATCCCATATAATCACGTAGTTTTTTACTTCTACTAGGGTGTCTTAACTTTCTTAAAGCTTTTGCTTCAATTTGTCTAATTCTTTCACGAGTTACCTCAAATTCACGCCCAACTTCTTCTAGTGTTCTCGCTTTCCCATCTTCTAATCCAAATCTCAACTTTAAAACTTTTGCTTCTCTTGGTGTTAACGTATTCATTACATCTTCTAGTTGTTCCTTTAGCAAAGTATATGCCGCAGAATCATGCGGAGCTGGACTATCATCATCTTGAATAAAATCTCCTAAATGGCTATCATCTTCTTCTCCAATTGGTGTTTCTAAAGATACTGGATCTTGTGCAATTTTTTGAATTTCCATTACTTTTTCCACTGGTATTTCCATTTCTTTTGCAATTTCTTCTGGGGTTGGTTCTCTTCCCATCTGTTGTAATAAATGTCTAGAAGTTCGAATTAATTTGTTGATGGTTTCTACCATGTGCACAGGAATTCTTATGGTTCTTGCTTGATCCGCAATTGCTCTTGTAATTGCTTGTCTAATCCACCAAGTTGCATAAGTACTAAATTTAAAACCTTTGGTATAATCAAATTTTTCAACCGCTTTAATTAATCCCATATTTCCTTCTTGGATTAAATCTAAAAATAACATTCCTCTACCTACATATTTTTTAGCAATACTAACAACTAACCTTAGGTTCGATTCTGCTAATTCTTGTTTGGCTTCTTCATCACCATCTAAAATTCTTTTGGCTAGTTCCAATTCTTGTTCAAATGTTAGTAATTGAATTCTTCCAATTTCTCTTAAATACATTCTAACAGGATCATCTACATTGATTCCTTCATAACTTGTATCTGTTATTTCGTCTAATTTCAATTCTTCTACTTCTTTTAAGTCTTCAATATCTGGTTCTTCTTCCAATTCGTCTGATAATAGATCAACTCCTAGCTCCTCAAAAGCATCAAAAACTTGGTCAATTTGTTCTGGATTAACATCATCTAGTTCTGTTGCTAAATCTCCATAAGTAATTTGACCTTTTTCTTTTGCTTTCTTTAAAATATTATTGACTTTTTCTTCTTTGATGTGTGTATCTGTCTTATTTTCTTCTGCCGTCTCTTCTTTATTTTGTTTTTCTTCTACTTTCTTTTTCGCTACTTTTCTTGCTTCTTCTCTTTTCTCTTTTTGTTCTTTTTTGCTTGTTTCTTTTTTGTTTTCTTGTTTTTCTTCTTTTTTCTTATCTTCTTTCTTTTCTACTACTTTTTTCTTGGTTTTTTCTTCGTTTTTTGTAACTTGTACTTTTTTCTCTTTTTCTAATTCTTCTTTTTTCTTGGTCATCTTTTACTTCCTCCCCCATAAAAGGTACCTTATTACCTTTACTTCATTTTATCTAACCTAATAATAATTTCATTTAGTTCTTTTTCTAATTCTTTTTTTTGGTTAGTTTCCAAATTTCCTTCTAATAATTTTACTACTTCATATTTACGGCTATTTAACTTGTCCTTTTCATAGCTTTGCAAAATATCATCTATTGCTTTTTCGACATCTTCAATTTCATAATCATCTGCCATAATTTCTGTGATATGATTTTGTTCCTCTTCTCCTAGTGTATCAATTACACTATTTATATTACTATTTCCCTTTTCCAATTCTTCATACAGTTTTTTAGCAATTTCTTGATTAATCGGATCTTTAAAGTCTTCTATTTTAATAGATAGCCTCATTACTCGAAAAATATTAATATCTCCTGTTAATAAAATGGATATTATGGTATTTTCTCTTTTTTTAATTGCTTGTGAAATTTGATTTTCCTCTGTTTTTTTATGACTTATCACTGGTTTTACTTTTTCTAATATTTTTTCACTTTTCGCCCCCGCATAAGTTAATTTATTTACTTCTGCATATATTGCCTCTTTTGATATGTCATATTCTTTTGCTATTTTCTCGATATAGACTTCTCTTTCCATTGTATTTTCTACTTTGGCAATTAGTTTTGCTATTTCATTTAAAAATTTGATTTTGTCATTGACTGATTCTAAGTTTAATTTTTGTTTTAATACTTTTACCTTGAATTCAATCACAGATAGTGCTTTTTCTACTAAATTACGAAATCTGCTATTTCCATATTTGATGATATATTCATCTGGATCTTTTGCTCCTTCCATTTGCAAAATTCTAATGTCACACCCCATATCTTGCAAAATGTCTAGTGCTCTCATTTTTGCCATAATTCCTGCCTCATCTGAGTCAAAACTTAATATCATCTTTTCTGTGCTTTTTCTCAATAACCAACCTTGTTGTTGTGTTAATGCGGTTCCTAATGGTGCTACCACATTGGTAATTCCCCTTTGATGCAAAGATATTACGTCCATATATCCTTCTACAATTAAAAGTTCTTTGGTATTTCCTTTTTTAGCAACATTTAACCCAAATAAGTTTCTTCCTTTACTATATACAACATTTTCTGGTGAGTTAATGTATTTTGGTTTGGAATCATCTAATACTCTACCACCAAAGGCTATTACCCTTCCTCTGGCATCACATATTGGAAACATGAGTCTATTTCGATATCGATCGATGTATTGTCCTCTATCGTTTTTGTTAACTAGTCCTGATTCTAAAATTTCTGTTTCTTCAAATCCTTGTTTTTTTAATTCTTGATATAATTCATCAAATTTTCCGGAAAATCCAATTTGGAAAGATTGTAAAGTTTCATTGGTTAATTTTCTTTTTTTGATATATTCTTGTGCTATTTTCGAACTTGCTTGATATAGGTTTTGATGGTAATAATTTGCTGTAAATTCGTTTATTTTATAGACTTTTGCTTTTAATAATTCTTTGGCTGAATCTCCATTACTCTCTAAAGTTGGTAATTGTATATTAGCTCTCTCTGCCAAAGTTTGTATTGCTTCTACAAAATTGATTCCTTCTATTTTTGTTAGAAAGGTATATACGTTTCCTCCTACTCCACAGCCAAAACAGTGAAATATTTGCTTGTCTGGTGAAACGGAAAAGGAAGGTGATTTTTCATTATGAAATGGACATAGTCCAAAGTAGTTTCTTCCACTTCTCTTTAAATGCACATATTGTGATATGACATCTACAATATCATTGGTTTGTCTTACTTCTTCTATGATTTCATCACTATAACGTTGCATTTTTCCCTCCTTTTCTCTCATTATGTTTCAAATTAATGTACATAGTTATATTATTCGACGCATTTTACATAAATCCTTCTTTGTTTTCTAATTTTTTCTTAGTATTTTTATTTTCTCTTTTTCGTATTTTTTCAAAATTGTTTGTTTCTCAAATTTCTGTTGCTATTTCTGTATTTTTCTATTACTACTTTTTTTCCTTTAAATAAAAAATATGTAAGCAATTTTTTTGCCTACATATTTTTTATTTAACTTCCCCAACAAATTGGAGCTAATTTTCTACAACTTACTAATTTAATAACATCATTTTATGATCTAATTTATGAATCATCTTAGCACAATTCACCCATTCTTTTGACTCTTGTTTCGTAATTTGTTCTTCTGGTTTATATTTCATTTTATGTTCTAATGTTGACCAAAAATCCATAGCTATGGTTCGAATTTGAATTTCTACCTTCACATAAATATTACAACTAGATAAAGCTACTGGAACTTCTACAATCAAATGATAGCTAGAATATCCACTCTTTTTAGGTTTGGTAATATAATCTTTTTCCTTTAAAATATTTACACCTGGTAACTTTTGAATCAGATCTCTGGTCGAAAATATATCTTTTTTTAAAGGGCATACCACTCGAACTCCTGCAATATCATTGATATTTTCAATCATTTCTTGATAGGTTAATGATAAATTCCTTTTTTTCATCTTTTGCATGATACTTTCTGGTTTTTTTATTCTTGTATCAATATGATCAATTAATTCATAATCATAAAACAATTTAAATTCATCTTTTAAAACTCCTATTTTAGTTTCTAGTTCTCTAATGGCTACAGAATAAATAAACATTAATTTTTGAAAAGTTTCATCATCTGTATTTAATGTGTGATTATAATCCATAAAATTTTCTATTTTAATTAAATTATTTTCTTTTTTCTTTTTTGATTTCATCTGGTTACAAGCACCTCTCTCTTTTTAGTATATGCTATATCCTATCGTTTTATTGTTATGGATTGATATTTTCTTTGTGTTTTTTATGTGAAAAACTTTTATATAAAACAACAAAAAGGAAGACTTAATATTGTCTTCCCCAAACTACCATTTTATCCGCTTTTTTACCACAACATACACAAGTATCTCCTAAATGTTCTTGTTCAAATGGCATACATCTTGATGGTGCACCTGTTACTTCTTTTACTTTATCTTCACATTCAACAGATCCACACCACATTGTTTTTACATAACCTTGATTTTCCTCTAAATTCTTTTTTAATTCTTCCATATTATGAGCTATGGTTGTTTTTTCCTCTCTTCTCTTTTGACAAGCTTTAAACATTGATTGCTGAATATCTTGTAATAATTTTTCTAAAGTCTTTTCTAGTTCTTCCATTTTTACTGGCATTTTTTCAAATGTATCACGTCTTGTTAGAATCACTTCTCCTTTTTCTATTTCTTGTGGTCCCATTTCAATTCTAACTGGTACACCTTTCATTTCCCAATCATTAAATTTATAACCAACTGTGTAATTATCTCTACGATCCAATTCTACTCTAAATTTTTCAGACAAATTACTTTTTATTTTTTCTGCCATTTCTAAAACACCTTCTTTTTGTTGAGCAATTGGAATGATAACAACTTGAATTGGTGCTACATAAGGTGGTAGTTTTAATCCTCTATTATCACCATGTGCCATAATAACAGCTCCAATTAGTCTCGTACTAATTCCCCAAGATGTTTGATAAGCATATTCTTGTTCTCCCTCTTTGTTTTGGAATTTTACTTCAAATGGTTTCGTAAAATTTTGTCCAAAATAATGTGATGTTCCTCCTTGCAAAGCTCTTCCATCATGCATTAATGTTTCTACTGTATAAGTTGCTTCTGCTCCAGCAAATTGTTCCTTTTTTGTTTTTTGTCCTTTTAATACAGGAATGGCTAATAAATTTTCAATGACATCAGCATAAACTTCTAACATATCTAATGTAAATTTTTGTGCCTCTTGTTCCGTTTCATGAATGGTGTGTCCTTCTTGCCATAAAAATTCTCTAGAACGCAAAAATGGTCTCGTTTCTTTTTCCCATCTTAATACATTACACCATTGATTGTATAAAAAAGGTAAATCTCTCCATGAGCTTAACCATTTTGAATACATGGTTGAAAAGATTGTCTCAGAAGTTGGACGTACACACAATCTTTCTTCTAATTCTTCTCCACCTCCCATGGTAACCCATGCAACTTCTGGTGCAAATCCTTCTACATGATCTTTTTCTTTGTTCAATAGATTTTCTGGAATAAGAACTGGCATAGACAAGTTTTTTACTCCATGTTTTTTAAACTTTTTGTCCGCATATTGTTGGATTGCTTCCCAAATTGCATATCCATAAGGTCTAATCGTCACAAATCCTTTAACCTCTGTATAATCTGCTAATTCTGCTTTTAATACAATATCGGTATACCATTGTGCAAAATCTTCGTCAATGTTGGTAATTTCTTTTACAAATTCTTTTTTCTTACTCATTTTTATTTTCTCCTTTTCTTGTATTTTTGATTTTTTCTTTTTTATACGTCTTCCCTTTCGGGTATAGGAGCCTCTACTTTACCTTTTTCTTCTATCTGTTCTTGTGTTTCTTCTTGTTGTTCTATTAAATCATCAATTACAATTTGCTTGTTTTCATCTAATTTGTATCTTGGTAATTCTGGCAATTCTTCTAATGATGCATAACCAAACATTCTTAAAAACTCACTTGTTGTTTGATAAGACATTGGTTTCCCTGGTAGATCAATTTTTCCACCTTCTTCAATCAATCCATATTCTAATAGTTTATAAACAGAGGCATCAGCTGATACTCCACGGATTGCTTCTATCTCTGCTCGACTTATTTTAGGATTATAAGCAATAATCGCTAAAGTTTCTAATGAAGCATTTGATAAATTTGGTTTGGTTCTTTTATCTAATACAGGATAGATAGAATCATGTAACTCTTTTTTGGTACCTAACTGATAACAATCTTCTATTTTGATTATTTCAATTCCTCTTACCTGTTGTTGGTATTCTTCTTGCATACTAGCTACTATATTATCGATATCTTCTTCTGCTATTTCCAAACTTATCATTAGTTCTTTTTTGGTTACAGGTCTTCCAGCAGAAAATAAAATTGCTTCTATGATCGATTTTATTTTATTAATTTCCATTTTTATGATCCCTTTTCTTTCTTTTATCTTCTATATTATGCCACGAAATGGCCATTCTGTCAACTGTAGTACTGTTAAGCTAAATCATTTTACTCCACTTACAAACACTTTGAAAATCTAACGATAACAGTTGCACTTTTCTTTGAAATATGATACGATTACACCAATAAAAAAAATGGAGGAATATTTATGGGCGAAAAGAAAAATATAGAAGTAGTTTCTGGCGATGGTTCAAGCTTAGACATTTCACCAGTATACGATCACATAAATGCTGTTAAGCCTAAATCTACCAAAGAAAAACCCACACACATTGTAATTCCAAAAGAAACAAACAAAACTTCAAAAAATAAAAGAAATAAATAGTGAGGAAGCTTAAATTGCTTCCTCATTTCTTTATTCTTCTACTTTTTCAAATAAATCTTTGCTTACTCCACAAAGTGGACAAGTCCAATCATCTGGTAAATCTTCAAATTTCACACTTTCTTGTGTATCATCATAGATATATCCACAAACCGTACATTTATATTTCACATTATTCACCTCCTAACATATTATCAGCAAGCTCTTGCAATTCTTTTATGTTTTCTTGCTTCATGGTTGATTTTATCGTAATAAATGGTTCTACCATTTGAATGTCTTTCATTTCTTGCAATCTATTCTTCATCGTTTTTCCTGCTGATGGAGCCCAAGAACCATTTTCAACGATACCTATTTTTCGATTTTGATAATTTCTTTCTTTTAATTTTTGTAAAAATTGTTCCATTGGCACAAACACACCTGCATTATAACTAGATGCTGTTAAAATCACTTTATCATAACGAAAAGCATCTTCTACCGCTTCTGCCATATCATCTCTTACCAAATCCGTTAAAACAACTTTCTTAGCTCCTTTTTCTTCTAAGATCTCTTTTAATTTTTCAGCTACTTCTAGTGTATTTCCATAAATTGAAGCACACGCTATTAACACCCCATCATTTTCTGGTTGATAACTACTCCAAATATTGTATTTTTCAATATAATGCTCTAAATTTTCTTTAAGAATAGGACCATGTAGTGGACAAATTATCTTAATATCCAAGGTAGAGACTTTTTTCAATAAAGCTTGTACTTGTGCCCCATATTTTCCAACAATTCCAAAATAATAACGACGTGCTTCACAATCCCAATCTTCTTTAGTGTCTAAAGTTCCAAATTTTCCAAACCCGTCAGCTGTAAATAATACTTTTTCTGTTTGCTCATAAGTTACCATGACTTCTGGCCAATGTACCATTGGTGCCATAAAAAACTGTAAAGTATGTTTTCCAATTTCCAAAGTATCTCCTTCTTTTACGACCACTTTTCGCTTTTCTAAATCCGCAATGTCAAAAAAGTTTGGTAACATAGTAAAGGTCATTTGATTTCCTACAATCTTCATATTCGGATATCGATTAGCTAATAATCCTATATTATAAGCATGATCTGGTTCTAAATGGGAAATAATTAAATAATCGACTTCTCCCCCATCTAATGATTTTTCTAAATTGTCCAACCATGTTTTGGTAACATTTTTATCGATGGTATCTAACACTACATTTTTTTCATCTTTGATTAAGTATGAATTATATGCCATTCCATTAGGTACTTCGTATTGTGCTTCAAATAGTCGAATGTCTTTATCATCTGCTCCTATATAATATATATCATTGGTTATGTTTCTTTCTTTCATGGTTCGTTTTTCCTTTCCTACTATATAAATCAAGTTTGAAAAATAATATTTCTATCATCTTTCAAACTTTTCTTTTTATTATGTGTAATTTTTTGTTATACCATTCTTAATCTTGTTAAAAATGAATTATATTTTACAACTAAAGCATTTGAATTGAACAATATTTGTTCTCCTTCTACTTCCCATTTTCCATTGTTTTCAATTAAGAAATTAATGACTTCTTCCGCAATGCCTAACATAGATACTACTTTATCAATTGAAGTTTCAACTTGTTTTTTTTCTGATTCTGGCATATTAATATCTTCTGCTAGTAATTGTCGATATAATTCTTTGCAATATTCGTCTGATGTTTCAGCTTCTATGTATGAATTGATTTTGCCTTCTTCTAAGAAGCTTAGCATTTTAGCTTTTCCATCTTCTAATTTTTGTTTGGTTTCTGTGATGTATTTTTTGCTTTCAGCAAATTCAGGTCCATCGTTTTGATAATTGCTTGCTGTTAAAAGTTGTGCCATTTTTTCGTCTTCTAGCATGGTTTTTAATTCAATTGCTGTACTAAATAAATCTCTTGCATAGTTTTTTCCTGCTTTTTCTACATTAGCATATTTCCCAGTTGAAACTATGTTACTTGTTTTTTCATTGATTGTTTCTTGATCAAAATTTCCTGATTTGGTTACTTGTTCTAGTTCTGAGAATGTTTCCATGATTTTGTTTTTTTGCATGACATCATTAAAAACAAAATATCCTCCTACTCCCGCAACTGCTAAAACAATCACAGCTATGATGATTCCAATGATTAATCCTTTTTTCATTTTTCATTTCCCCTTTCTGTTATTATTATAGCAGAAAATTTGAATTTGTAAAGAGGATTTTTTCTGTTATTTATTCTATTGGTATATTTTTTATGAGCACTTTTAAGAATTTTGAATCCTATTTTTTCTCTTGACATTAATTGGATTTAGGCATATACTAAAGCCATAAAAAATAAACAAAAAGGAGGCTATTAGAACATGGATAACTTAATTGAAATTAGATGGCATGGTAGAGGCGGTCAAGGTGCCAAAACAGCATCTTTACTACTAGCTGATGCCGCATTCAACACAGGAAAATACATTCAAGGTTTTCCAGAATATGGACCAGAAAGAATGGGCGCACCTATCACAGCTTATAATCGCATTAGCAGTACACCAATTACCATTCATAGTAATATCTATGAACCTGACTATGTAGTCGTTGTAGATGACACTTTATTAGAATGTGTTGATGTCACAGCAGGACTAAAAGAAAATGGTGCTATTGTCATCAATACAACCAAATCAGCAGACTATCTAAAATCTGCTTTAAAAGGTTACAAAGGAAATATCTTTACCATTGATGCTAGAAAAATATCAGAAGAAGCTTTGGGAAAATATTTTCCTAATACCCCTATGCTTGCTACTATTGTAAAAGTAAGTGGTATTATGTCTGATGAAGCTTTACTAGAAGATATGAAAGAATCATTTAAACATAAATTTGCCAAAAAGCCAGAAGTAATTGATGGAAATATGAAGGCTTTAGAATTAGCACTAAAGGAGGTTAAAAAGATATGACAGAAATTAATAATAATACTCCTATGGAGAAACTAACACCTGGTGGTGACATTTATACTTCTGGAAATGCACGAGAATTTAAGACTGGTGATTGGAGAAGTATTCGCCCAGTTTTCTTAAGTGATAAATGTAAACAATGTGGACTTTGCTTTCCTGTTTGCCCAGAGGACGCAATACCAGTGAATAAAGATATGTTAA
>JAAVZN010000121.1 GCA_022791675.1 Clostridia bacterium
TTCCCAAAATAATAGCAGTAATAGTTTTTCCTTTGCTGGCTTGTTTTGCTAATGCTATCATACCAAAAATAACAGCTAAAACTCCCATAATAAATGATAAATTGTTAATAATTGGAATAAAAGAAGTACAAATCCCTATAATTCCTAATACTAAACCAGCAGTACCCAAACCACTTTTCTTTGTTTCCTCGTATCTTGCCATAACAAATTCCCCTTTCTTACTATTTATAAGCATAGTATACACAAAAAGTCGAAATTTGTATATATTACATATCGTCATACCGTTTGTCTTACTTTTTTTTATCATAACCTCACTCATTCGATTCTTTATCTCTCTAAGTAAACATGATTTTATTTGTTATTCAAGAGGTATTTTTAGGAAACTTTTATAAAAAAACACCTACATTTTGTAAGTGCTTTTGTGTTTTTATTTTTTTTCTAATAATTCTTGTTTTTTCATACTATATTCATACTCTGTTAATACTCCATCATTATACAATTCTGATAACTTTTTTATCTGTTCTTGTATAGACTCTTCTGTAACATATTTATGTTCGATCTTAGTTATTGTACCATTCTCTAGATATCTTTCATTATTCTTAGATATTATGATTTTCAATATAGAAAGTATATTATTGGCATTTTTCAATGACTCTTTATATTTTTTTCCATTAACTCTCAGTATTCCATTTTCTCTAACATCAAGCTTTATATTAGGAGATTCAAAATCTTCTACAGTAATATTAATATACAGTTCGTTACAATAACTGGTTTCTGTTGAAAATGTATTTACTCTTGTTGATAGTTTCCCATTGTTTTTTAGTCTTCCATTAATATTTCCATAAGAACTATTTATTGTATTACTATTTTCTATTAGCTCACAATCTATAATTTGTGAAAATCCATATTTCTTTCCTTTTATATTTATTTCTTTATTCTTTTCATTTATATATACATTATTATATATCTTTTTATATCCTTTTTGAAATAATATGGCTTCTTTCTTTTCTTCCTTTTCCTTTTCTCTTTTTTTCTTTCTTTTTTTCCTTATAAAATACGTAATTATTACACCAAAAAATACTTGTACTATTAAAAACGGTGGTACTACTATTATGCAAGCCACCTCAAAAACCAATATTGGAAAAGCTAATATTATTAATAATATTATAAACCACCACTTTTTATAAATTGGCTTTTTTCTACTTTGTTCTTTCTTTTCCATAACCACAATCCCCATCATTTTATTTTTTCTAATAATTCTTGTTTTTTCATACTATATTCATACTCTGTCAATACTTCATCTTTGTATAATTCCGACAACCTTTTTATTTGTTCTTGTACTGTTTCTTCTGTAATATGTCTATGTTCTATTTTAGTTACAGTTCCTGTTTCAATGTATTTCTCATTATTTTTAGATATTATAATTTTTAATAGTGATAATACTTTTATAAAATACTACATCTTACAGTAGTATCTTATTTAATTTCTAATACATAGAAACTTCTATAATTTTAAAAGTTGCATTCTTCAAAACATCAACTTTATCAGAAGTTACAAAACTAAATGCTTCAAAATCTTGACTTTGACCTGCATTCAAATTATTCACATAGATCGTATCTTGATTAATTCTTGAACCATTACCATCTACTGCTTCAATTTGAATGCTAAATGACTTCGTTTCAGAACTCTTATTTTTTACCTTAACAGATAGCTTTGTATCTGTCATATATTGTTGTTTTGTAGCCTCAAATGTTCCTATTGTAACATCAAGATTATTAGCTAAGATTTCTTCTGTCTTATTTCCTGACATTGTATCCAATTCATTATGAAAAGTATCTAGTGCTTCATTAATAGAATCAGACACTATTTTTTGTGCATTAAGAGTAATAACAACTGCAAGTATTCCCAAAATAATAGCAGTAATAGTTTTTCCTTTGCTGTCTTGTTTTGCTAATGCTATCATACCAAA
>JAAVZN010000054.1 GCA_022791675.1 Clostridia bacterium
GGCAATATTCTTTTATTAGTAGTTTAAACTACAAGGAGGAATAAGAGTCCACAGTGTTAATAAGAAAATTATATCACGGAAGTGACATAATATAAAGTTTTGGGTAACTTTAAACCCTAAATATATTATACAAGGAGGAACAATGGAAGATTATACATTTGAAAAAATGTGGGAAGATTTAAGAAATGGATATCAAATTTATTATACTTATGTGGGAAATCGTTATTTGCTTTTTAAAACAGCAGAAAATTGTTATACGCAAAAATTACTTTCGGATCATAAGAAAAATCCACAACCTAAAATGTTAATGTTGACTTTAAAAAGAGTGAAGGAGATGTTTCCAGATATGGAAGATATTGAGTATAAGATAGGAACATCAGAGATAGGAAACATATAAAAAGAGTATGAAGGAAAATGATTAATATGGAAGAAATAATATTTGTAACACATAATAAAGGAAAAGCAAAGTCAGCAGAAAAATATTTTAAACAATTAAAGTTTAGTACCTATCATTTTGAATTAGATGAACCTAGAAGTGATGATATAAGAGAGATAGCAACCGCAAAAGTAAAACAGGCATATAAGATTGTGAAAAAGCCTTGCATGGCATTAGATACAGGATTTTTTATAGACGAGCTAAATGGTTTTCCTAAAGCATTTGTCAATTTTTCATTAGAAACAATAGGAATAGAAGGAATTTTAAAGCTAATGGAAAACAAAGAAAATAGAAAATGTAGATTTGAAGAATGTTTAGCATATCATGATGGAAAAGAGATTCACTATTTTTATGGGAGGCATTTGGGAAATTTAGCAACAAAAATTAAAGGTATAAATAGGGAAGAAAAATGGTCTGATTTATGGTATATATTTCAGCCTGAACATTTTGAAAAAACACTAGCTGAAATGGATCCTGTAGAAAGGGAAGAACGTAGAAAAATTGATGGTTCGGTGGAAGCATTAAAAGTTTTTGCTGATTGGTATAAAGAGCATAGATACGAAAACCAATTAAAGGATTAAAATTAGTGTAAGTAATATCGATTTGGAGGAAAATAATGAGTGAATGAAAGAAATACTAGAAGACAGATAGAAAGATATAATAAATAGTTGAATTGTAAGAAAAGATAAAACATAATATAAAATGAAGCTATTGAAAAAGAAATACTTTTACTATATAATGAATAAAACATGGAAAGGAATGAAAAAAATGGCAACAATTATAAAAGGAAAAGCACTAGCAAAAAAAATAAGGGAAAATTTGAAAGTAGAATGTGATAAACTAAAAGAAGAAGGAATAAAACCAAGATTAGCAGTTATTATGGTAGGAAACAATCCAGCTTCTAAAGTATATGTGAAAAGTAAAAGTAAGGCGTGTGATGAAATAGGGATTGAATATGAAGAACATCTTTTAGATGAAACAATTACTCAGCAAGAATTGAATGATTTAATTCAAAAACTAAACAATAAAGAAGAAGTCAATGGGATTTTATTGCAAAGTCCGTTACCTCAACATTTAGATATTAATCAAGCATTTAAAGCAATATCTTATCGAAAAGATGTAGATGGTTTTACTCCTTCTAGTGTTGGAAAACTCGTTATGGGAGGAGATACTTTTATTTCTTGTACACCTTATGGTGTCATGAAAATGTTTGAAGAATATAATATTGATTTAACAGGAAAAGAAGTTGTTATTATAGGAAGAAGTAATATAGTAGGAAAACCATTGGCTCAATGTTGTCTAGCCAACAATGCAACCGTTACAATTTGTCATTCTAGAACGAAGGATTTAAAAACACATACGAAAAGAGCCGATATTTTGATAGCAGCGATTGGAAAAGCTAATTTTGTAACCAAAGATATGGTAAAAGAAGGGGCAGTAGTAATTGATGTAGGAATCAATCGAACAGAAGATGGGAAATTGGTTGGAGATGTTGAGTTTGAAAAGGTTGAAAAAATAGCTAGTTATATTACACCAGTACCAGGAGGAGTAGGACCAATGACAATAGCTATGTTGATGAACAATGTAATAAAAGCATCGAAAGAACAAAGTAACAAAAATTCAACTTTTTAGACAAGAAAAGAACACAAAACTTAAATAGAATAGAAAATGAATTATGGGGTATTAGTTTATAATGCCTCTTTTTGTGCGATAAGAGAGAAAATATAAAACAATTAGGTTTTGGGGATTTTAGTATAAAGAGAAGGAAAGGAGTAGAAAATGAAGGGATTAGAGAAAAAGAAATATTGGATATGGTTATCTTTGATACCTAATTTAGGAAGTAAGAAGAAACAAAAATTATTGGAGTTATATAAAAGCCCAGAAACAATTTACTATTTGAAAAAATATGAATTAGCTATGGTAAAAGAATTAGGAGAAAAAGTAATCGAAAATCTGATGGATTCTAAAAGAAAAGAAGCGGTAGAAAAACATATAGAATATATGGATAAAAATGAGATCGATATTATTTCTATTTATGATAACGAATATCCATCAATATTAAAGGAAATTTATGATCCACCAATTAGTTTATATTGCAAGGGAGATGTTACTGTTTTAAAGCAACCTGGAATGGGTATAGTAGGCTGTAGAGAAGTAAGTGAATATGGAAAAAAAGCTACTAAATATTTTTCTTATCATTTAGCACAAAAAGGGAATAATATAATAAGTGGGTTAGCAAAGGGTGTGGATTGTTATGCTCATGTAGGAGCAATTTGTGGACAATTAGAAAGTGATCCACAGAAAGATAAAAGTGGAAATTGTGGAAAAACAATAGCTATTGTTGGGAATGGATTGGATATAATTTATCCAAGAGAGAATGAGGGAGTAGCTAAAAAAATCATTGAAACTGGTGGTGCAATTGTGTCTGAATTTCCGATAGGTACAAAACCTGAAAAGATGAATTTTCCTGCAAGAAACAGGATTATTAGTGGAATGAGTAAGGGAATTCTTGTAGTAGAAGCAAAAGAGAAGAGTGGTACATTGATTACTGTAGATTATGCGCTAGAACAAGGGAGAGATGTGTTTGTTGTGCCAGGAAATATTAATTCGATTCATTCTGTTGGTACCAATAGATTGATTCAGCAAGGAGCAAAATTGGTTATGAATTATACAGAGATTTGTTAATATTCATAAAATCGATTTTTTTGGGAAAAGTGTAAAAAAGTATTGACTTTTATTTTAAAATAGTTTATACTTTTATCTGTGCTACATACAAGGAGTACGCTCCCTTAGCTCAGTTGGTCAGAGCAACCGGCTCATAACCGGTGGGTCCAAGGTTCGAATCCTTGAGGGAGCACCATATTAATTTTATATTTGGGTAGGTGGCCGAGTGGCTAAAGGCGGCAGACTGTAAATCTGTTCTCATTTGAGTACGAAGGTTCGAATCCTTCCCTGCCCACCAA
>JAAVZN010000055.1 GCA_022791675.1 Clostridia bacterium
ATAAAATTATACAATCTTGTGATTCTTGTTTTTCTTTATGCATATTAGAAATAGCTTTTAGTCTTCCAATTATTTGTGACTGTTTTTCTTTCTTAATTTTTGCAGCGGTAAATAATTCTCCATCAATTCTATATCTTACTCTAATTTGATCTGCCATTGGTTCAATATGAATATCACTTGCTCTTCTAATAATTCCTGTTTTAATAATACTATCGACTAATCCGATTGCAGTATCATTATTTTCAGAAGAAACATTAAAATCAGTTGTTACTTCTCCTTCTAATGATTTTAATATTTTATCAATATCATTTTCGAAAGTGATGTAACTATCCATCACCAATCCTTTATTCAATAATAAAAGCTTAATGGTATTCATATTTTTGGTATTAACCGTATTAGCAAAACATACTTTAATTTTTCCAGATACCACATCAAAAGGTACTACTTTATTTTTTTGTGCTACATCTAACGAAAAATAATCGGTTAGTTTCACTTTAATGTTATCGCCTGTTAAAAGAATTCCTTTTTCCCCAATAATATCTCCAATTGCTTCAATTAATTTATTTGGTTCTGTTACATTTAACTGATATAAAATATCTCCTATTTTTTTATCTGGGTGCTCTCTTTGATATTGCAAGGCATTTTCAATATCTTTTTCTTTTACAATTCCTCTTTTTACTAATTCTACTCCTAATGGTTGTCTTTTTCTTGCTTCCATTCTTACCCTTCCTTTCTTTTGTAGTTTTTCACTCTATTTTATTATACTATAAATTTTTTTCTTTTTGTCGGTTTTTATTTAATTACATAAATTTACTAATTTTTCAAAGTGTATTCTAGTGTCTTTTCTTCTAGATTTCCTATTTTTACTGTAATACTAACTACCTCTTTTCCATTTTTTATGTTTCTTTCAAATTTACAACTCTCTACTTCTCTACAAACTTTAACTTGATTTCGATAAATCCCTTTATTTTCTGGTACAAATGTATATTGTACCCCATTGTCAAACACAACATATCTTTCTTTACATTCTAAAATTTTAATATTACTTTGATTGATTTCTTCAGAAAAAAAGCTGGTAAACTTAGTTGACTCTGTTAATGGTTCAATATCTTTTGTAAGAGTTCTTGTATTATTATAAAAATATGTGCTAATAAAGGATACTGTCGCAATTACAATTGTCATAACAATAATGTAAATTGTTAATGAAATAAGGGTTACACCTTTTTGTGTTTTCATCTTAACTCTCCTTTGATATAATAGTTGAAAGTGCTATTGTTTGCTCTTGTTTTTTAAATTTGTACTGAATTTTTACCGTTACTTTTTTAACAACACCTCTAATTTTGTTGGTATTTATGTCTGCATAATCTTGCACTTCAATGGTTTTAAAAAATCCAGTCTTACTTGTTTCTTTTGTATCGGTTGGCAAGGTATTGATGTTTTCAAGAGTTATCGTATTTTTAATCGTTTCGATTTCCTCCACCGCAATTTCAGTTGCCATTGATTTCCATTCAATTTCTTTGGCTGTTATATTCACGGTATAAGATAAAGTAGCAATTAGTGTAATTCCTATAAAAAGTACAACAACGGAAATGGCAATATCAATTCCAGTATATCCTTTTTGATTTTTCCAATTCATATTTTTTCCTTTCATCTAGTAAAATAAAGTACTAATGTTAACATCATAATATTAAAACTTCCTAAGAAAAATCCAATGCTTAATCGATTAGCAATTTGTTCTTCTGATTTTTTGACTTTCTTTTTTCTCTCTTTTATCTTAAACATTAGCATATAGAAGAATATTGCCAATAAAGTAAAAATAATAGCATTTTCAGTCACATATTCTCCTGTAAATATTACCATTGTTATGATACTCAATAATATTCCTGTAACATAACTGTTTTTAGCATATCGTTTTAATGTAATGGTGTCTAATAGTAAAACCATGATGTAGAAAAATAAATATATACCATATCTATATATATTAGCTTGTTCTACTATGCATAGATATAACATATACATAATAGATATTACAATTCCATAAACAGATACCAATTTATCTATTCTGCGATTCTCTTTGTCAATTCCACTCATTAATATAATAAATGTTACATATAATACAACAAAACTGTATTGCATAATTTTAACTATATTTAAGGTTTCAAAATGAAAATCCATCAAAATAGCTAATGTCACAAATGCAATTCCAGATAGTATTTCTAAAATGAGATATCTTGGTCTTATTTTTTCTTTGCAATATCTACATTTCCCCCATAATACTACATAACTAAATATTGGTATTAAGTCTAAAAAGCCTAATTTATGATTACAATTAGGACAGTATGAATGGGTATGTACAATATCCTGTCTTTTGGGAATTCTATGTACCGCTAAGGTATAAAAACTTCCAAACAAGGTTCCAATAATAAATATTAGTATGTAAAAATATAGGTTCATGTTTTTTTCCTTTTCTTATTTTAATTTTAGCCATACACACATTGTGTGCGTATGGCTAAGTTATAATTGTTTAATGATTAATTAAGAACCTGATTCTGTAGTTGCAGGTGCTATTGCAACTGAACTTAATAATACACCAACAGCATCAGCTTCAGTTGTTGTTTCAGCTCCATCTTTATCCATGAATTTGAATGTTACATTGTAAGTTTTTGAACCATATTCATAAGATATACCACCAGCAATTGCTGCTGCTTTTGAACTTGCATTATCTTTTTTTACTTGATTTGCAATGTTAGTATAATTGATAACTGTAGGATCTGTATCTTTTGCAGTTGGGTCTACTTTGTTAGCCATAATTGTTGATACAGCTAAGTTAATAGCTTCTTTCATTTCAGCTTCTCTTGTTGCATCATTTGCATTGGTTGCTTTTGTTAAGATACCATTATCTCCTGTAAGCATAGCAATTGACACCCCTGCTAAAATTAATAATACGATGATTGTGATTACTAAAGCTATTAAAGTAATACCGTTTTGTTTCTTCATCATGTTTCTTTCCTCCTTTTCTTTTGATTTTAAATATATTGATTTATATGATTTAATAGATCATATAACGTTAATAACTAAATGATTATTTGATATCTTTCTGTTGAAAGAAATGTCCTCCAGAAGTATTATTATCATCTGATGTTGGAACATTTGATGCATCACCTGTTGTGTTGCTTGTTGCATTTCCACTTGTTCCAATTGTATTTCCTGTTGTATTTCCTGTTGTTTCTATATTAGCACTTCCTCCATTTTCCGTTTTTCCTTGTGTTGTGTCGGTATTAGTTGTTGTTGTTTCATAAGAAGAAAATGGATTTGCTTTTCCAGGTTTATAATTTTGGATTCTCTTATAATTATTTAAATCTGTTGAATCAACTTCATAAGTCATAATAATCTGTTCTTCATCAATTGTAGAAGATTCTGCTAATTCTTGCTTTACATTGTTTGGTGTCGTATACGAAACCGGATTTGGTATTGTCTTTGTCATCGGAACATAATCGTATAATAAAATTCCTAATAACAAGATAATAGCCAAACATAATAATAAGGCAATAATCATTTCTTTGATCATATTTTTAGTCATATTCTACTCCTTTATCTTTAACGAGCTACATTTGTATTGGTTGCTTTTGTATTGGTCGATGTAGCTCCTATATTATTCCCAGTTGCTGTATTGGTACTGTTATTGGTTGTATTCGACTTTGTGGTATTGGTTGTGTTTGTTGTATTGGTTTGTTCTGGTGTCGTTCCCATATTAGGGTTACTTGTTTCAGATACTTCTTTTATCGCAATTTCTTTACAAATAAATGTCCCTTGCAAACTATCTCCAGATGGTATCATTTTAAATTCTTCAATTTTAAATCCTAATGTACTATCATTTTCTATATCTGAAATAAAATCGGTAATCGATATATAGCTACCATTTACAGTGAATTTTAAATTGTAAGTATTACTTGTATTTCCTCTTACAATATCAATTCTTACCACTGCACCTTCACTGGTTGCATAATTTCCTAATTTTACCCATAAAGTTTCAATTTCATATCGTTCAATTTGTGTTGCTGTTTGTATTTCTCCATCTGTACTCACAACCGTTAAATCTTCATATTCTTTTTTGGTTTTTTCTAATTTTTTACTACTATCTTGTACGGTACTTATTGCTTGTTTAAAATCTTTTTCTGCTAATTTACTGGCTTGTTGAATTTTTTCATCTAATTGTTGATTTCTTTCCTGTATACCAGTGTAGCTAAGTACTTCTACTTTTCCTACTTCAAATCCTTGGATTACGATAAAAGCAGAAAGTGCCAACAATAATCCAATTAGAACTAACATTAATAATTTTTTCATGGCAATTCTCCTTCTATTTTAATGCTAACTACATTATTATCTTTTTGTCCTGCTGTTGATATAACATTACTTAAGATAACATCTGCTTTCATTTTAGCGACTAAATATCCTAATTGTTCATATTTATTAGATTGTGCTTGAATGATAATATGGGTACCATTCGTATTTTCAATCGATGTTAATTGAACATTTTCTGGTACAATTGACATGATTTGATTTAACAAATTAGGAATTGCATTTCTTGTTTTATTTCGATCCGTAATTCGATTATTTGCTTCCTCTAAATTTTTTATCATATTGGCATATTCATTAATCTTACTGTTGATTTTTTCATTGTCACTATTGGCTGAAGAAATTTGACTATTGGTAATGGAAATCGATTCTTCCGCTTCTCTTGTTTTTTGCCCCATCTGATTGGCAAGCAAACCAGATAATACAGAATAAATTACTACTAATAAAATCATTCCGATTACAATTCGAAGCAATCCTGTTTCTGTTCGATCAAAAGGTTGTCCTAAATCCCAAGTAAAAATCCCACCTAGATTTTTCTTTTCCTTAGCGGTTCGATCTGGATTTACATCTATTTTTAACCAGTCTGGAATTTTGTCACTCAATGTCTGTCCTTTAAAGTTCATTCCAGAAATCCCTTCTCCAACCCCCATCATAGCTAATGAAATAGCTGAGTTTACTTCGATATAATCCTTAATACTTAGATCGCCTACTG
Source organism: Clostridia bacterium (assembly GCA_022791675.1). GTDB lineage: Bacteria > Bacillota > Clostridia > TANB77 > CAG-508 > CAG-269. Next base: position 5,069 of record JAAVZN010000055.1, read on the forward strand.
TAGTTTGAACAAAATAAGGTCTTAAAATTTCGCAGTCAACTTCTTCTAAATATTCTTGAAAATACAAATCGATATTATTTATTAATGCTGCCGTTCCTGTGATATATACTTTCTTAATTTTGTCTACATTATCTCTTACAATGTTTCTAATTTTTCCTACGATTGTATATAATGTAGGCATAATATCTTCTAAATAATTGGATTGTTCTTCTTGTAGTTCTCTTCCTTCTGATGTATATATTGTTGTATTTTTACATATTTCATAAGATTTTAAATACGAATTTTCTTTTAGGTTTATTTTGGTTAAAAAGTCTCTACACCCTTCTTCTATTTTGTCAATATTATAAATTTTATCATCTAATATCGTCGTTACGGTTGTGCTTTCTTCAATATTAACAATAATAGAATTTTCATGCTGATTGATATCAATTAAGTTAGGAATTGCCATTGATATTGGAGAAATATTTGATAATTTATACCCATCAATTTGTTGAATCTGTTTGTTTAATTCTATTTTGTTATCTGCTACATGTATGACTCTTATTTTGTCTTTCTCTTCTTGGCTTCCCACAACTGCATATCTTGTTTCAAATACATTTGGATTGTATCCTTTTTCCGAACAATAAGATTCAAATTCTGTTTTAATAGCCTTTTGTAGATCATTTTTCGTCAAAAGTGCAAACATATCAAAATAATTATACATTTCTTCTGATAGGTTAATACTAATTGGAGTTTTTTGACTATAAGTTTCTTGGATTACCTGTTCAATGGCTTCTCCAATTCTGTCATAAAACATCATTCCAAATGCTTCTACTTTTATTTTGTCATGATCTTTGGAAACTTTTGCATATTTAATTAAATGTTCTTCAATATATAGCCCTAGGCAACTTGCATTCGCCATTGTTTTCTCCTTTTTTAATTGATATATTTTTATTTTTTACAATTTTACAAAATCCATACTTGAATATTTTACACATTTCTTCAAATATATTTATATTTTATCTTTATTTGGCAAAAAGTCAATACATTTAATACACTTGTAATAAAAACGTAATATTTTTGTAACACTAATATTAACTTCTAGTTTTTCGCAGTTTAGCAATAAAAAATCCATCGGTTTCTTCATTTTGATAGATCTGTATAAATCTTCCTTTTTCGACAATTTTGTCGATTTTTGTATTTTCTAAACTGATTACTTCAAACTCATTATGCTTTGCTAAAAATCGTTCAATTACTTCTTCATTTTCTTCCTTTAAAATACTACAAGTAGAATAAACCAATTCTCCTTCTGGTTTCAAATAATTCGAACAATTTTCTAAAATTTGATTTTGTGTTTTTCTTATTGTTTCTATTTCTTCTTCTTTCCTTTTCCATTTGATATCTGGTTTTCTTTTTAATACACCAAGCCCTAAACATGGCACATCTAATAAAATCTTATCAAATTTTTCTTGGTATTTTTTTTCATATAATGTTGCATCTTTTACTTCTGCTTTTATCATCGTAATTCCTAATCGATTGGCAACTTCTTCTACCAATTTAACTCGATGTTGATGAATATCCCAAGCTATGATTTCTCCTCGATTCCCCATCAATTCTGCCATAAAAGTTGTTTTTCCTCCTGGACTACTGCAAGCATCTAACACAATCTCATCAGGTTTTGGATTTAAAATAATGGGAATGAATCCTGCCATTTCATCTTGAATTGTAAATTTCCCCTCTTGAAAACTCTTTTTTGTTTCCAAATTTTTCATTCCTTCTAAGATTAAAAATTGTTCGAGTAATCCTTGTTTTACATTGATTCCTTCTTGTTTTAATTCTTCTATTAATTTTATTTTTTCTATTTTTAACTCATTAACTCGAATGTGTAATTTGGGTTTTAAGTTAGAATTTTGACATATTTCCTGGGTTTTTTCTTTTCCATATTCTTCTAATAATTTTTGTACAATCCATTCTGGCATAGATGTTGTTTTAGAAATTCTTTCTTTGTCATCTTTGATGGCAAAAAATTCCTCATAATCCTTTTTCTCTACCTTTCGTAAAATAGCATTCACAAAATTACTACTCGCTTTGTGTCCATACCTTTTGGCTAAATTTACGCCTTCATTTACGGAAGCCGATTTTGGTACTTTATCTAAGAATATTATTTGATAAATGCTCATTCTTAAAATGTTTAAAATCCAGGGTGATATTTTCTTTAATTTTAGATAAGAATACTTTTTAATGATTTCATCAATTGTTAGTTTCCAAGTAATTGTCCCATAAACAATTTCTGAAATAAATCCTATATCTTTTTTTGTTATTTCTGGTATATTTTTTCTAGCTCTTTTGATTTCTTCATCAAAAGCAAGATTGGAATAAGCTTCCTTTTGCTCTATGTTATATAATACTTTTAATGCTATTTCTCTTATTTTATCAATCATAATCTTTTCCTTTCTTTTTCTTACTTGCTGGTGTTAAACAATAAGACCATTCATAAAACTTCATTAATAATGAAATTATATAATTTTTTTATAGATTTTTCCACTTATTTTGTATATTTTTTCTAACTTTCGGAAAAGATATGGTTAAAAGATTTTTGGAGGTTGATTATGGATATCAAAAAACATTTAATGATAACTGGTAATTCAACTGTTTCTTGGAAAGATGCTATTGTCAAAGCAATTGCAGAAGCTTCCAAAACAATTGATTATTTATCAGAAGTAAAAATTTTAGAGCAAAGAGCTACAATTGATGGCGACAAAATCTTAGAATATTTTGTTGATTTAGATATTAGTTTTACGCTTGATTTAAATAGAAATAAAAATTAGGAGGTATGTATGGATCCGTTAGAAACAAAACAAACTTATCAAGAATATGTCGATAAAAAATCCCCTAACTCTCCCCTTTTGAAGAATTGCTTTAATGCCTTTTGGGTTGGTGGATTGATTTGTACCATTGGACAAGTTATTCTTAATATATGTAAAGAAAGAGGTTTTGATACCCAAACTTCTGGTACAATTGTTTCCATTTTATTAATTGGTATTTCCGCTTTTTTAACTGGATTAAATTTGTTCAATAAAATTGGAAAATTTGCTGGCGCTGGTTCTTTAATCCCTATTACAGGTTTTGCAAATTCCATTGTTTCTCCCGCTATGGAGTATAAATCAGAAGGTTATGTTATGGGAGTTGGTGGAAAAATGTTTACTGTAGCAGGCCCTGTTCTGGTTTTTGGTATTTCTGCTTCTATTTTAGTAGGAATTATCTACCTGATTTTTAATACACAAAGTATGACACTTGTATAATTTTTTATGTAAAAAACCAAACTTATAAAAATAGGAGATGATATTTTGGAAAAATTAGGAAAACAAACGATTAAATTTAATACCCCTCCCACTATCTTGGAATGTGCTTCTATTGTTGGTCCGAAAGAAGCCAAAGGACCTTTGGCAAAATATTTTGATCAAACTTTAGATGATGAATTTTGGGGTGAAAAAACTTGGGAAAAGGCAGAAAGTAAAATCATCAAAGAAACTGTCAATACTGTCATTTCTAAATCTGGTGTACCAGCTACTGAAATTGATTGCATGTTTGCTGGTGATTTATTAAATCAATGTATTTCCTCTAGTTTTGGCTTACGAGAACTAAGCATTCCCTTTTTTGGTGTATTTGGTGCTTGTTCCACTTTCGTAGAATCTATGAGTTTAGGTGCTATGGCAATAGAAAGCTTTGCAAATAATGTGTTGTGTGCTACTTCTAGTCACTTTTGTAGTGCTGAAAAACAATTCCGATTCCCACTAGAATTAGGAAATCAGAGACCACCTACTAGTCAATGGACTGTTACAGGCTCTGGTGCAAGCATTTTAACAAAAAATGGGCAAGGACCTTATATCACACACATTACCCCTGGAAAAATTGTTGATATGGGAATCAAAGATGCCAACAATATGGGAGCCGCTATGGCACCAGCATTTGCCGATACACTAATCACTCATTTTTTAGATACGGGAAGAAATCCAAGTTATTATGATGCCATTATTAGTGGTGACTTAGGTCATATTGGAAAAGAAATTGCCATTGATATTGCTAAATCACAAGGTTACAATATCAAATCAAATTATCATGATTGTGGGGTATTAATTTTTGATAAAAATGCTCAAGATACCCATTCAGGAGGAAGTGGTTGTGCTTGCTGTGGTACTGTTTTCTCTGGCTACTTCTTTCAACAATTAAAAGAAAAAAAATTGAAAAAAATATTACTAATTGCAACTGGAGCTCTCATGAATTCAACCAGTTCACAACAAGGAGAATCCATTCCTGGAATTGCACATGCAATTAGTATAGAAATTTAGGGATTAAAGGGACGTTCCTTAAAATCCCTGTAACAGGGATTTTAAGGAACGTCCCCCTGCTCCCTCTAAAAGAAAGGAAGCGATGATTTTATGGACATTAATTGGGCTAATGTTTTTGATTGGATTGTTTTATTAAAATGTTTTGTAACTGGTGGTATGATTTGTATTATTGGTCAGATTTTAATTGATAAAACCAAACTCACTCCTGCCAAAATTTTAGTCATTTTTGTAACAGCTGGTGCCATTCTTGGTGGTTTAGGTATTTATCAATATATTGTTGATTTTGCTGGCAGTGGAGCTACCGTTCCTCTTACTGGTTTTGGTTATAATTTGGCTAAAGGTGCGATTGAAGCTGTAAAAGAAAATGGTTTAGTTGGTGCTTTTACAGGTGGTGTAAAGGCTGCCTCTGGTGGTATTGCTGCTGCTGTATTCTTTGGTTATTTGGCTTCTTTGATTTCAAAGCCTAAAATGAAAAAGCAATAAAAAAGCGGAATAAATTCCGCCCTTAAAGAGTCTGATTAAGTTTAGGCTCTTTAGTTTTGCTTTTTCACTAATTTATGATATATTTTTATCGGTGATATTAATGTCTAAATTTACTATAAAACAGATTTTTATTGAT
>JAAVZN010000122.1 GCA_022791675.1 Clostridia bacterium
AGTAATATTGATAGAGGTTATGTTCTAAGAAGACTAATTAGAAGAATGACAAGACATTTAAACAAGTTACAAATTGATTTAAATGAACTTCCAACATTGATTGAACTATATGTAGAAACATTAAAAGAATTATATCCAGATTTAGTGGAGAAAAAAGAGGTTATCAAAGAAGTTATTGTAACTGAAAAAGATAAATTCATGAAAACTCTAACAAATGGAGAAAGAGAATTCAATAAAGCTGTTGCAAAAGTAAAACAAGAGAATAAAACAGTTATTGATGGGCATACTATATTCAAATTATATGAAACATATGGATTCCCACCAGAAGTTACTTCAGACTTAGCAAAAGAACAAGGCTTTGAAATAGAAATGGCAGAATTTGATAGATTATTTAAAGAACATCAAGAGAAATCAAGACAAGGCAGTGCGCAAAAATTTAAGGGAGGCTTAGCAGAGCAAAACGAACAAACAACCAAATATCATACAGCAACACACCTTCTAAATGCAGCCTTAAAAGTAGTAGTAAGTAAGGATATTCACCAAAAAGGTTCTAATATTACAATTGAAAGAATGAGATTTGACTTTAGTTGTGACCATAAACTAACAGACGAAGAAAAGCAAAAAGTAGAAGATTTGGTAAATGAATGGATAAAGCAAGACTTGCCTGTTACAATAGAAACGATGAAAAAAGAAGAAGCTGTACAATCTGGTGCAGAGTGCATGTTTATTGAAAAATATCCAGATGAAGTTACCGTATATACAATAGGAACTGTATCAAAAGAAATCTGCGGAGGACCTCATGTAACACATACTGGAGAACTTGGACACTTTATAATCAAGAAAGAAGAAGCAAGTTCAGCAGGTGTTAGAAGAATTAAAGCAGTATTGTCAGACTAGAGGACAGATGTTGCACTTGGAGACGTTAGTTAGTGCGACATTTTGGTAAAAAAATGGTAGAGTGTCGCATAAGGGGACAGATGTCACACTAACTAACGTCTCCAAGTGCGACAAGAAGGAGAAGCAAAATGGAAGATTGTATTTTTTGTAAAATCATTAAAGGAGAAATTTCTTCAGAAAAAGTATATGAAGATGATGAAATTTTAGCATTTAAAGATATTCAGCCAGCAGCACCAATTCATGTATTAATAATTCCTAAAAAGCATATTACAAACTTAATGGAAGTTTCCAATGAAGATAGCGAATTAATGAGAAAAATTGTAGTAGCAATGCAAAAAGTAGCAAAACAATTAGGCGTAGATGAAAAAGGATTTCGTATTATTTCTAACTGTGGACCAGATTCTGGACAAGAAGTTATGCATTTGCATTTTCACTTGTTAGCAGGAAAAACAATGGGACCTAAAATTGTTGGCTAAAAACAAAAGAGAAACTTCATTAAATGTATAGAAAAATTTCAAAAAGTATGGTATAATAATTATATGATTGGGAACTTCTATATAAGGAGGGATATAAATGTTTAATAGTAAATATAACAAATTATTAACAGGTTTATTAGTTGTTGCGATTATTGCTATTTTAGGTATTTTTATCTATATTGGAATAGATTGGTATAAAACTTATACAACGGGGAGCGATATAGATGATGGAGTAGACCAATTTGATGGATATGTCAATAATACAATAGCTACCAAACCAAAGAATGAAGAAAATAATGTAGTAGATATAGTAGAACCAAATATTAACGTCAATAATACAGTTACTAATACTAGCAGTAATGGTGGAGGATCTACTTCGAGTAGACCAAAATACAAGGGATTTTATATGGTAGGAAAAATTGAAATTCCGAAAATAAAATTAAATTGCCCTGTTTTAGAAACTGCATCAGACAGTGCTATTGAAGTAGCAGTAGCAGTATTAACTGGGCCAGGGATTAATGAAGTGGGAAATACTGTAATTATAGGTCACAATTATAGAAATGGAACTTTTTTCTCTAACAATAAAAAATTAGAATTAGGAGATAAGATTTATCTAACAGACTTATCGGGAAAAAAAGTTACATATACAATTACTAAAAAATATAATACATC
>JAAVZN010000056.1 GCA_022791675.1 Clostridia bacterium
ATAAAATTAGAATTACCAGAAACACCTGATATAAATGATATTAAACTAATAAAACTTAATAGAGAAAAAGTAGAAAATGAAATTATTAAGCCTAAAGATGACAAAATTATGGAATTGTATCAAGAAAATTTAAAATTGCATAATGAATTATCAAAACAAGTAAATTTAGTTAATACGGCTGAAAAATATCAAAAAAAGAGACTCCATTCTTGCTGATAATAAAGAACTTCATAATCAAGTAAACAACATTAAAGCTGAATATAAGGAAAAAGAATTTGATATTGAATGGAAATATAAAAGTAAAATTAAAAGTTTAGAAAAAGAAATTTCTCATTTACACAAAATTATAGATAAATTCTATGAAACTGTTGATAAGTTTATAGTCTGGATTTGTCATAAATTTGGTATTGGCGAATCTAAAGAATTAGTTGAAAAATTTGAAGAAGAAACTCATATTTTATTGATCCTATAAAGCAATTAGAACACGAAGGAAAAGAGAAGGAGTGGGATTTAGAAAGATAAAGGCAGGATTAACCTGCCTTTACATTTCATTTTATTTTATTTATTAAAAAATCCGTTTAAACCAATTTTTGATTTTCGTAAAAATTGATTCTTTATATTCTACTATTGCAACATAGTTTTCAACTGCTTCAACTTTGGTTTCTCTGTTTTTAAAGATGTTATCTGCATTATATTTTTTTCTTAACTCTTCTTGATAATTATGCTCATTTTCATTCAATCGTTCAATTATATCTTTTTTTTCATTTTCACTAGACCAATAATTATATGTTAATACTGCTAGCATATCCTTAGTTTTTTTACTAATATTCTGATTTTTCAAATCTTTTTTTAAATCCACATCTATATTGTATTTCTCATCACTATTTCTGTATATCATTTCTAATAATTTACTTGGTAACTTCTTTATATAATTTATAGGAAAGTATTTTAATAAACACTTTATTTCCGTATTTGCTTGTATATATTCTATATTATTCCCAATCATCTAAAGACCATCCTTCTTCTGAATTATCTCTATCTTCTTCCAATTCTTGTTGAGCATCATCTCTAATTGAGCGAGTTGTATCGCTAAAATCAGACATTAATGTTTCACCTGCAATTTCGTGAAGATCTGCATCTAACATATCTGGTTGAAAAGTTTTATCTCTTCTTAACCTTTCAAGTTGTATCTTGTACCATTCAATTGTTACTTGTTCTAGTTCAGTTTCATTTAAAGGTAAAGATTTTTTAACTGCTTCAGGTGAAACTGTTGAATGTTCTGCATATAAACTAATATATTGCTGTTTAATTGTATCAAACAACTTTTTTTGCTGTTCGGGTTCTAAATTTTGGTAAAAATTATCATTTGGTGTAAAAGTGTGAGAATCAGCATTATATACCTACTTCTGTATTTCTTAATGCATATTTTCTTGGAATTGAAACAATTACAACATCTTTAGAACCTTTATGAGGCCAATTATCTAATAAGTCTTTTTGCTCTTTAAATAAAGAATCTGTTCCTTCTCCAAATACAATAGTAATACTGTCTAGTCCTCTTAAGGTGTTACCATAAGCTTTTATAGCCTCTGGGTTTACTGTCATCAATCCATTTTCTAGTATTGAACTAATTACTTGTTCTCCACCAGGAGTTCCATGTCCAAAATAAAAATCTCGCTTACTTTTGAACATATCTTCAATTTTGCTTTCTTCTGAAACTACTTTTCCTCTTTTGCCAGAAATAATTTCAAGTGTTTCTGTTTGTTCAGTATGTTCTTCAAAACTTAATCTTTTCTCTATCTCTTCTCTATATTTTTGAGGTATATCATTTTCACTTTCTATAACATAATTTTTAAACATTGCAAATATATTTGGCATAATATTCCTCCTCATTAGTTATGAGTATTATAATATCTTTATAACATTAAAAATATAAAAAGTCAATGATTTATGCGTTAAATTTCACGCATGTTTGATATTTTTATTTGCTATACTGATTTCGTGAACTTTAATGAGAATAGGAGGAGTACTATGACTTTGCTAGAAGCAACTAGAAAAAGAATAAATGAACTATGCAATGCAAATAATATGAATATTAATCAATTAGCAATAGCTTCTGGTATTAATCCATCAACTATAAGAAGTATTTTCAAAGTTATAAAAAAAAGCTCCATCTTCTGATACGATTTACTATATATGTATTGGTTTTGGAATTTCTATAAAAGATTTCTATAATAGTAAATTATTTGACGATTTAGACGATGACGACTAAGCGAGAATGATATATCAAAAAATATCATTCTCGTTTTACTAAATTATTAATTTTTATTTTAATATATTCCAATATCCTTTTCTATCTGATCCAACTCTTTCAATTTTTCCTTTTTCTTTCAAATTAGCTAATAAAGTAGAAATAGTTCTTCTTGATACATTTAATTTATTTGAAAGTTCTACTTGAGTTATATTAGAATTTACTTTTAATAGTTCCAATAATTTCATTTCATTATCTGTGCAATTTTCTGTGAAGTTATCTGTGCAATTTTCTGTGAAGTTATCTGTGCAATTTTCTGTAATATTCTGTGCAACAGTTTCTTGTTTTTCTTTCCTAAAAGTAACTTTGAATGTTCCTCTTAGTGTTTCAAATTCTGGCTCAGGTAAATTCATTTTCTTCATTTGATCTCTCATTGTAGCAATACCTGTATGTCTGTTTTCAACAATATCTGTAGTTTCCTCTAAAAGTCTTATAATAGTATTGTTTCTGACTTCAAGCATATTGTCTGTGCCTAAATTTTCTAATCGGTTATTTCCATACAAATCGCCAGGATTTAATATTTCTATTCTATCATCAAATATTCTTAAATAGATATATGCACCTTCTGTATTAGAGCTGTAATCTCTGTGAATAAGTGCATTTGCTATTGCTTCTCTTAATGCTTTCATTGGATAAATAGGAACATCTTCTCTTTTTCCATTATCATCAATAATCACTCTAGCTGGAATATTTTTTCTAACAAAAGATAAAGATTCTTCTAACATTTCTTCAATAGTCCCTTCAACTCTTTTATTATCATCAAATCTTTGTCCCATTTCTCCAATATCTCCAAGTTTTCTACCTGGCACTACAACACAAGCAATAAAAAGTTGTGGAAGATAGCCTTGTGGATATTCTCCAAATACCATCATTCCTGCAAGAGTAGGTCTAATTTTTCCTGTACTGTTTTCTATAATTCCATTTAATTTTAATATCTTTTCATCAGAAAACTTTGAAAGATTAGGTTTATCTTTCTTTATATTAATTAAATAATTTGAAATCTTTTCTTGATTCAAATCTTCAAACTCTGCTCTTTTTATAGGTCTTAAATCTTCTTCTATTCCATCAATATAGCTTTGTAAACTATAAATTTCGTAATCAGTCATATGCTCATCTGAATCTCCAATTCTAATATATGAGCCTTTATTTATTCCTACATTTTTATAATAACAAGGTTTCTTTTTCTGTGGTAGTTCATTTATTTGTACTGCTAATAATCTTTTATCATTATATGTAATTACTAAAAATTCTGGTCTAATTTTAGGCTCAAGAGAAGTAGTACATAATGCAGTAATTTGCTTTTGTAAATCATTTACATCATATACATCTTGCTCTATAAAATTATTATGCTCATTTATTCCAAATATTATAATTCCACCATATTTATTAGCAAAAGCAGAAATAGTATCATAACATTTTTGTGGGCAACCTTTTTCAGCTGTTTTGGCTTCTAGCTTGTCCGTTTCTGTTTGATATTCTTGCATATATTTTATTGCATCTATAACTTCTTTTTCTGTCATTTCAATACCTCCAATTTTTATTTATTTTCAATCATCCAATTATACAAGGTATCTTCATCTAATTTTCCTTGCTTGAATAATTTAATTTTTGCCTGTGCTTCTTTCTTCCATTTATCAAAGTCTTTTTTTAATTGTTTGTTTTCTTTATTTCTTGAAACTA
>JAAVZN010000057.1 GCA_022791675.1 Clostridia bacterium
AAGGAAGTACCGTTGTAAATGCTATCATGTTTAGTGAAATTATTCGAAAATTACCAGATACAGAAATTCATATTTCAGTCAATGAAAAAAATTTGTTGGAAATTGAATGTGAAGGTTCCTTATATAAATTAGCTACCATGAATCCAGAAGAATTTCCAGAACTTCCAAAAATAGAGGTAGAAAATTCAATAGAAGTAGACCAAAGTGTGTTAAAAAATATGATTAGAAAAACAATTTTTGCAGTTAGTTCTGAAGAAAGTAGGCCAATCTTTACAGGTTGTTTATTTGAAATTGAAAATAATAAATTATCATTAGTATCAGTAGATGGCTTTCGTTTAGCCTTAAGAACCATTTACTTAAATAAACAAAGTAATGATTTTAAAGCAGTTATTCCTGGAAAAACATTGAATGAAGTAAATAAAATTATTTCAGATTCCTTTGAGCCAGTAAAAATAGGGGTGGCTAAAAACCAAGCTTTGTTTGAAATGGACAATTGTAAAGTTGTTACTAGAATTTTAGATGGAGAATTTTTAAATTATAAAAATGTAATTCCAAATAATTGGGAAACTAGAGTAAAAGTAAATAAAGGAAGTATTCAAAATAGTTTTGAAAGAATTAGTTTAATTTCTGCATCTAGTGTGGAAAAAGAAAAGAAATATCCTGTAAAAGTACAAGTTGATATTGGAAAAGTTATTATTTCTTGTACCAATCAAACTGGAGATGCAAAAGAAGAATTGTATGTTTCAACAGAAGGGAAAAACTTAGAAGCAGGATTTAATCCTAAATATTTTTTAGATAGCTTAAAAGCAATAGAAGATGAAGAGGTTTTTATAGAATTTGGATCAAGTATTTCACCTTGTTTAATCAAATCAGTTGAGGATAACGATTATACGTATATGATTTTACCAATTCGATTAAAAGAAGAATAAAATAAAAAGGTAGATAATATCTGCCTTTAATTTTATTTATCTTTTCCACAATTTGTTATTGGTTTGTGGAAAAAGAGAAGATGAAAAAAAAAGAAATAAATAGTTTTTTAAAGAAAAACAAAAGAATAAAGAGAAAAACAAGTAAAAATAATTTTTTATTAATGAAAATAAGCTAGAAAAAATAAAATAGGCTAATTTTTATGAAAAAAATGAATAAAAAGAAGAATTAAAAATAGTTCTAAAAAAAAATAAAAAAAACGACGCATGAAAATCAAAAATAAGACGTTTTTATTTTTAATTCATATAAATTAATATTAAAAAAATTAGATAAAAAAAGAATAAATTAGAAAAAAATAGGTAAAAAAAGATATAAAAATACACAAGTGGAGAAGAATATGTGGATAAGTAGTATAAAAATTAATTATTTTAGAAATTACAAACAAGAAGAAATAAAATTAGAAGATAATATAAATGTTTTTTTTGGAGAAAATGCACAAGGAAAAACAAATATTATAGAAGCTATTTTTTTAGGTAGTATGGGAAAATCTTTTCGAGCTAAAAAAGATAGTGAAATGATCCATTTAGATTTTGAACAAGCAGAAATAGAAATTCAGTATCAGAAATTGGATCGAGAAGGTAAAATAAAAATACAATTAGGAAATAAAAAAAATATTTTTTTAAATGGAATAAAAATTAAAAAATTAAGTGAATTGTTAGGAAATATTAATATTGTCATGTTTAATCCTGATGATATTATGCTTTTAAAAGGAGGACCACAAAATAGAAGAAAGTTTTTAGATATCATGATTAGTCAATTAAAACCGAACTATATGTACACTGAAAATTTATATTTAAAAACATTGGAACAAAGAAACAATTATTTAAGACAAATTAGAGAAGAAAAGAAAGATGAAAATTTATTAGATATTTGGGACGAAAAGTTAGCTGATTATGCAGTTAAAATTTTTCAATATCGTAATGAATATATTGAAAAAATAAAAGAAAGAATAAAAAAAATACATGCAGAAATAACCAATGAAAAAGAAGAAATTGAAATAGAATATATTTCTGAATGTAAAACCAAAGAAGAATATTTAAAATTATTAAAAGAAAGAAGAAAGTTAGATATCATCAAAGGTTTTACAACCAAAGGAATTCATCGTGATGATTTTTCGATTCAAATTAATCAAAAAAAAATAGATTTATATGGATCACAAGGGCAACATCGAACAGCAATTCTTTCTTTAAAATTGTCAGAGTTGAATATTGTAAAAGAAGAGATTGGAGAAAATCCAATATTACTATTAGATGATTTTATGTCTGAATTAGATGAAAAAAGGATTAAAAGTTTTTTAGAAAAAATACAAGATACACAAGTTATTATTACTTGTACTGAAAAAATAAAGGTTGAAAATAAAAAGATTTTAATATATAATGTGAAAGATGGAAATGTAAAAAAACAATAAGGAGGAAAATAAATGGAAAAATTTGAACATGAATATGGTGCGGATCAGATACAAGTATTAGAAGGATTAGAAGCGGTAAGGAAAAGACCAGGTATGTATATAGGAAGTACATCAGTAAGAGGATTGCATCATTTAGTATATGAAATTGTAGATAATGGAGTTGATGAGGCTTTAGCTGGTTATTGTAGAGAAATTAATGTAATAATAGAACCAGGAAATATTATTTGTGTCGAAGATAATGGAAGAGGAATACCAGTAGAAATTCACCCTAAAACAGGAATTTCAACAGCAGAAACAGTATACACCGTTTTACATGCTGGTGGAAAATTTGGGGGAGATAGTGGATATAAAGTATCTGGTGGACTGCATGGTGTAGGAGCTTCTGTTGTAAATGCATTATCGAACTGGACAGAAGTAACCATTCGAAGAGATGGAAATTTATATCAAATGAAGTTTGAAAAAGGAAAAACAGTGCAAGCTTTAGAAAAAATAGGAACGGCTGAAGGCACAGGAACAAAAGTAAGATTTTTAGCTGATGATACAATATTTGAAACAACCGATTATGAATATGAAGTATTAGAAAAAAGATTTAGAGAAATAGCTTTTTTAACAAAAGGTCTTAAAATAACAATTGAAGATCAAAGAGAAGAAACACCAAAAAAAGCAGATTTTTGTTTTGAAGGTGGATTAAATTCTTTTGTAGAATTTTTAAATAAAAATAAAGAAAAATTGCACAAAGCTCCTATATATATTGAAAAAAATGGAGAAGTACCAGTTGAAATAGCAATTCAATATACATCTAGTTATTCAGAAAATATTTATACATTTGTTAACAATATTAATACCATAGAAGGTGGAACACATTTAGAAGGTTTCAAAAGATCTTTAACCAAAGTATTTAATGATTATGCAAGAAGTCACAATATTTTAAAAGATAAAGATCCAAATTTACAGGGAGAAGACATAAGAGAAGGAATTACAGCAGTTGTATCGGTAAAAGTAAAAGAACCACAATTTGAAGGACAAACAAAAACTAAATTAGGAAATAGCGAAGTAACAGGTGTAGTGCAAAGTATGGTAAATGAAGCATTATCATCATTTTTAGAAGAAAATCCAGCTGTGGCAAAATCTGTTTTAGAAAAATGTATCAGTGCTTCTCGAGCAAGAGAAGCAGCAAGAAAAGCAAGAGAATTAGCAAGAAAAAAGAGTTCCTTGGAAACTTCTACTTTACCAGGAAAATTAGCAGATTGTAGCAGTAAAAACCCTGATGAATGCGAAGTATATATAGTAGAGGGAGATTCAGCAGGAGGAAGTGCCAAACAAGGAAGAGACAGAAAATTTCAAGCTATTTTACCATTATGGGGAAAAATGTTAAATGTAGAAAAATCAAGAGCAGATAAGATCTATGGAAATGACAAATTAAATCCAGTAATTTTAGCAGTTGGAGCTGGAATTGGAAGTGACTTTGATGTAACAAAAATTCGATATGGAAAAGTAATAATTATGGCAGATGCAGACGTTGATGGAGCACATATTAGAACATTACTATTAACATTCTTTTTCCGTTATATGAGACCATTAATCGAAAATGGGAACGTATTTTTAGCTCAACCACCACTTTACAAATTATCCAAAAAAGGAATGGAAGATCGCTATTGTTATACAGAAGAAGACTTAGAAATTGCATATAAAGAATTAGAAGAAAAAGGAATTGGAAGAGAACAATTAGGACTTCAAAGATATAAAGGATTGGGAGAGATGAATCCAGAGCAATTGTGGGAAACAACCATGAATCCAGAAACAAGAACATTAGTAAAAGTAACAATGGATGATGCAATTAAAGCAGATGAAATATTTACCTTACTTATGGGAGATGAAGTAGAACCAAGAAGACAATTCATTCAAGCGAATGCAAAATATGTAAAAAATCTAGATATTTAATGTTCTATTGGGGACGGTTCTCTTTGCACATTTTTGTGCAGATGGGGACAGATCTATAAAAATAAATTTAATGGCAGACTAATTTTTTAGTCTGCCATTAATCATAAAGCTAATAATAATCTCTACTAAAACTAATACATCTAATATTTAAACCTAATATATATTACTATATAAATAAGCCTTATACCACACATATTAATCATTCGCTCGACCATTAGTACACCACAAGTAACTATATTTATCCTATAAGGACTACTAATAACCACTTTTGTAAAAAATACACTAGATATAAAAATAATCTTAGCTCGAATATATTACCTACCATTTGACCATATTTAACAAAAGATTGAAGAGAATTAAAACAAAAATAAAAAAGATATAGCCTACAAACAAATAATATACTCTTATCGCCGACATATT
>JAAVZN010000058.1 GCA_022791675.1 Clostridia bacterium
ATATATCAAGTATAATCTTTAGGAGTGTCTTTTTGTTGTTTTTTGGGACGGGGTAAAAAAACATCGAAAGATATAAAAATAAACAAGGTACATTCGTATTAAAATATAAAAACGATGTTTTTTGACCCCGTCCCAAAAAACATCAAAGGAGGATTTTATGATTAAGATTTCATTGAAAGATGGTTCGACTTTAGAACTACAAGAGGGAAGCTCCGTTTTAGACGTAGCTAAGAAAATTAGCGAAGGATTAGCAAGAAATGCTACTTGTGGAGAGGTAAATGGAGAAATAAAAGATTTGAGATATGAATTGCAACAAGATTGTAATTTGGTAATCCATACTTTCCAAAATGATGATGTAGAAGGAAAAAAAGCATATTGGCATACAACTTCGCATATTATGGCACAAGCTGTAAAAAGATTATTCCCTGATGCTAAAGTTGCAATAGGTCCAGCAATTGAAGAGGGATTTTACTATGATTTTGATGTGGAAAAGCCTTTTACAGATGAAGATAAAGTAAAAATTGAAGAAGAAATGAAGAAAATCATAAAAGAAGATTTGCCAATAGAAAGATTTGTTTTACCTAGAAACGAAGCAATTGAATTTATGAAGAAAAAAGATGAACCATATAAAGTTGAACTAATTGAAGAATTACCAGAAGGAGAAGAAATTAGTTTTTATCAACAAGGTGATTTTACTGATTTGTGTGCAGGACCTCATTTAGAAAGTACAGGAAAAGTAAAATCAGTTAAAATTTTATCTTCTTCAGGAGCTTATTGGAGAGGAAGCGAAAAAAATAAAATGTTACAAAGGATCTATGCTATTTCTTTTCCAAAAGCAAGTATGTTACAAGAACATTTAGCGTGGTTGGAGGAAGCAAAACAAAGAGATCATAGAAAAATTGGAAAAGAGCAAGAATTATTTATGACGCATGAATTGGTTGGTTCTGGGCTTCCCATGTATTTGCCAAATGGTGCAACCATTCGTAGAATTCTAGAAAGATATATAGCAGATAAAGAAGTAGCATTGGATTATAAGCATGTCTATACACCATCACTTGCTAATGTTGAATTATATAAAACAAGTGGGCATTGGGATCATTACAAAGATGATATGTTTCCTGTTATGAAAATGGAAAATGAAGAGATTGTTTTGAGACCTATGAATTGTCCTCATCACATGTTAATTTATAAAAATAAATTACATTCTTATCGTGACTTGCCAATTCGAATTGGAGAATTAGCTCATGATTTCCGTTATGAATCTAGTGGTAGTGTTTGTGGATTGGAAAGAGTACGTGAAATGTGCCAAAATGATGCTCATATTTTTGTAACACCAAAGCAAATTAAAGAAGTATTTGGAGAAGTAGTTAGACTAATTTTATCTGTATATGAAGACTTTGGATTTAATGACTATACATTCCGCTTATCCTTAAGAGATAAAAATAATAAAGAAAAGTATTTCGATGATGATAAAATGTGGGAAACAGCAGAAAGTCAATTAAGAGAAATTTTGACTGAATTAGGAATTGATTTTTATGAAGCAGAAGGAGAAGCAGCATTTTATGGACCAAAACTAGATGTGCAAATAAAAACTGCAATTGGTCATGACATAACAATTTCAACTTGTCAATTAGATTTCTTATTACCACAAAGATTTGAACTAGAATATATAGGAGAAGATGGACAAGCTCATAGACCAGTGGTAATCCATAGAGCTATTCTAGGAACGTTTGACCGTTTCTTATCTTTCTTAATTGAAGAATACAAAGGAGCTTTCCCAGTTTGGCTTGCTCCAACTCAAGTAAAAATTTTACCAATTACAGATAACCAACACGAATATGCAAAAGAAATAAAAGCACAATTCGTTGCCAAAGGATATCGTGTTATATTAGACGATAGAAATGAAAAAATAGGTTATAAAATAAGAGAAGCACAACTTGAAAAAGTACCATATATGGTAGTCATTGGAGAGAAAGAAGTACAATCAAATAATATTGCTGTTCGTGCAAGAGAAGAAGGAGACATTGGTACCATGACATTGGAAGAATTCATACAAAAACTGGAAGAAAATCAGATTCAAAAAAATTAAATAAGGGGAAAAAATGATAGAAGAAAAATTAGAAAAAAAATATGTAGTCTTTCCAATTTGTATGATAATAGCCTCTATATCAGTTTCTGTATATACTTATGTAAATGGCACTTATTATACAAGCGAAGCAATCGAAAAATTTGATTTTACAGGAATGACAACTATCTTCTTGATGATGATGCTAGTATTTCACATTATTATTGGAATATTTTGTTTGTACAAAGGATTAAAAATACCAGATAATGGATATGATTATCGAATCAATAAAATGATTGCAATTATATTTCTAGTATTAGCAATTGTTTCGATTTTATCTTTTGTAATGATAAGAAATGAAGAAGAAGCACAGGCATTAGCATTGCAAAATGAAGTTGATGAGTTATATTCTGATGTCATTGTTTTAAACAAAAAGAAAAATACAAATCAATTCAAAAAAATAGAAAAAAGAGTAACCGACCAATATGATACAAGAAAACTACAAATCAGTGAACAAGTAAAATCAAACCAATATGATTCAAAATTTGCAAGATATCTAAATTTATTTATGTATTTTTCAATGTACAATGATAATAAGCCAATCATTTTGAATGCTTCAGCAGAAAGATGTTATTATGGTATCTTTTCAAAATTTACAAGAATAGATGTAATATTTGCTATTATTTATTTTGTAAATTGCAAAGATCGAAAGATAGAAAAAAGAACAAGAATATTAGTGGATTAAAAAATAGACAAAAATGGAAGGTGGAAGGAGATAAGAAAATGAAAATTGGAATTGTAGGTTTACCAAATGTTGGAAAAAGTACAATGTTTAATAGTATTACAAAAGCAGGTGCAGAATGTGCCAATTATCCATTTTGTACCATAGAACCCAATGTAGGTGTGGTTGGAGTACCAGATGAAAGATTAGAGGAATTAACCAAAATGTATCACCCAGAAAAAACAACTCATGCTGTAATTGAATTTGTTGATATTGCAGGATTGGTAAAAGGTGCTAGCAAAGGAGAGGGGTTAGGTAATAAATTTTTATCACATATTCGTGAAACAGACAGTATTTGTGAAGTAGTAAGATGTTTTGAAGACTCCAATGTTGTTCATGTTGATGGAAATGTTGATCCTGTAAGAGATATTGAAACCATTAATTTAGAATTGATTTTTGCTGATATTGAGACAGTGAACAAGAGATTAGATAAGGCAAGAAAAAATTTGAAAGCAGATAAGAAATATCAACAAGAGATTGACTTATTAGAAAAAATTAAGCAAAATTTAGAAAATGGAATATCTGCAAGAGCAATTGATTTTAATGAAGAAGAACAGGAAATGGTAAAAGAAATGTTTTTATTAACAACCAAACCAATTTTATATATCGCAAATATTTCGGAAGAACAATTAGAAAATGCAGAAAATGATGAGTTGGTTAAAAGAGTGAAAGAATATGCTAGTAGAGAAAAAGCAGAAGTAATTCCATTATGCGTAAAAATAGAAGAAGAATTATCTGGATTAGAAGAAACAGACAAAAAAGAAATGCTAGAAGCACTTGGACTAGAAGAATCTGGTTTGGATAAAGTAATCAAAAAAAGCTATGATTTATTAGGATTGATGTCATTTTTAACGGCAGGAGAACCAGAAGTAAGAGCGTGGACAATAAAAAAAGGAACAAAAGCACCTCGGAGCAGCAGGAAAAATACACTCAGATATCGAAAGAGGATTTATTAAAGCAGAAGTTGTTTCTTATCATGATTTGATGCAAGCAGGTTCTATGGTAAGTGCAAAAGAAAAAGGACTTGTACGTTCAGAAGGAAAAGAATATATTATGCAAGATGGCGATATCGTCTTATTTAAATTTAATGTGTAAAATATGTAATAAACCTGTAATGAAAATGTAAATTAAAAAAACAAAAAAACTATTGACTTCTAATACTTTTCAGTATAAAATATTAAATGAAAACAAAAGAAATTAGTATTTATATATTTTTTGTAAAAGTCACTTGAATTATCCATAAAAAAATGGTATAATTATTGACGATTGTAAGAATACTAATAAAAAATGTATAAAAAGAAAAGGAGAATGAAAAATGAAAAAATCAAATTTAATCAAACTATTTTCAATTTTACTAATTGCAGTTATGGTAATGATGGTTAGTACAAGTGTGTTAGCTGCTGATGGAGATGGAAATTTTACACAATTACAATTAAACAACACAAATTCTAGTGGTAATAATGCAAATGCAAACAATACCAATACAAATTCCAACTCTAATGTAAATAATACAAACAGAAATACAAATGCCAACAATACGAACAAAGCGAATAATACTAACTCAAGTATTTACAATAACACTAACTTACCAAAAACAGGAATCGAAGATTCTGTTCCAGTAGCAATGTTAGTTGTTGTATTTGGAATATCTGCTGTATATGCTTATAAGAAAATAAAAGATTATAGAAATATATAATAGATTAAAACTAAAATCCATAGATTTACTATGGATTTTGTTTTGCTTTTAAGATAATACGATTCGAATTAAAATTATTACAGGTAACAAGAGTTAATATTTTTTCATTTTTATCATAATTTAAAATGGGAGAAAGATCATTTGGAGAAACCTCATATTTTTGAGTAACAAAATACATATATTGATTACCATATAGATCAGAAATAAGAATTTCATCACCATTTTTTAAAGTTGAAATTTTACTAAAGAACAAAGAATTATCATAATTATGTCCAGCAATACAAATATTTCCATTAACTTTTGGAGAATCACCATAAAATTTACAAGGAGAAGATTTTAATAATTCTTCTGTTAGATGAGAAAAAACAGGATAACTTAAATTAATTTTTGGTATCTCAATCATACCAAATAATTCATGGGAAGATTCTTCTGTTGTATCACTATTTTCTGTTCTTTGATACAGTCGATAAATATTATAATTAGAAATCAGTCGATTGGAAAAATCTTCTTTTTTCTCTATATATCCAAAATAGAAAATGCTACCTACTGATACAACAGATAGGACAAAGATAGAAAATATAAATTGGAATAGAAACCAATTTTTCTTTTCTTTTGAAGAATTACTTTTTTTCAATTTTGTATTTAAAATCTGGTTCATAATAAAATTAGTTTGTTCAAAAAAAACAAAAAAATACCTAAAATCAAAAGGCATTTTTTGTTTTTTGTATTTGTGGTGCAACTTCAAATTTGATTTCAAAACAAGAAAAATTGCGTAATTCGTTTTCTTCCAAACAATCTAAATAAATATCTAATTCATCTGAATTTCTGCAAGCAGAAATAATGATAGGATTTAATTCATGTTTGAACATCAATTCTAGTCCCAAATCCAAAGCTTTGGTAACACTTCCTTTTTCTTTTTCTCGTATTAAGCGATAACATTCTTTAAATCGAGCAATACTAGAACTTTTAAATTGACTTAGTGGCAATACATATAGTTGATCTACTACATCTTGCATGGTCTGATAAGTATTATTTGAATTTTTATAAATTTCTTGTACTTCCTTATAAAAAAAAGGTAAATATGCTTTTTGTTCTTTTTCTGAAATAATTAAAGTATTGTTATCAACTGGCTCAAGTTCAATATCGACTTTGGATTCATCTTTTTGTGGAGATGGTGTGACTGGCAAAATTTTCTTTTTTGCTTTTTTGTTTGAAAGACTTACCGATAAAGCAATTGCAGAATTCATAATGGTAGTATTCATGGTTTCATAAGTTAGGATTTTGTGTGATAAGTTATCTCGTTTCTTATTATATTCTACTAAATTTGCTTTGATTTCATCTAAATTATTTTCAATTCCTTTATCATAGAGAGAAATCATAATCGTTAAATCTTCATTCAATTTTGTAGCAAGTTCTTGAATGGTATTTACTTCTTCAAAGGATTGTTTCAATAAAGAAACAGTTTCATAAAAGTTTTCTAATTTATTTTTTTCTAAAGAAGCAGACATAGCTATCATATTTGTTGTAACAGATAAAAGGTTCATTTTTTTATTATGATACAAATTAATGATTTCTTTTATATCTTTTTCTTCCATTTTTAGATTAAGAATCAAATCACTTTTTATAAAGTTTTCTAGAATATCAAAATGATAAAAAAGCATAATATCCTCCCAAATCTTTTGTATATATTTTATTATAACAGAAAAAGTTAGTAAATAATATTACAATTTTATGACAAAATGATTGTTTTCAAAATTTAAGAAGTTTCGATAAAAACGAAAAGTCATATTTTTTGAAAATATGGATATATATAATAAAGAAGGAGGATTTTATGCTAAAAATGATCGAATTACCGTATCCTTTGAATGCTTTAGAACCATATTATTCAAAAGAAACTTTAGATTTACATTATCATGTATTATATAAAGGATATGTTGACAATACAAATCAAACCGAAGAAAAATTAGAAAAAGCAAGGAAAGACAACGATTTTAGTAATATCAAATGCTATGAAAAAAACTTAAGTTTTTTCGGTTCAGGTGCAATCTTACACGAACTATTTTTTAAAAATTTAGGACCAGCGATTCCAACAGAACCTAGTATCGAACTAATGGAAAGAATGATAAAAGACTTTGGAAGTTATGAAAGTTTTAAAAATCAATTTAATGAAGCAAGTAAGATGGTTGAAGCTTCTGGTTGGTGTTTATTGGTTTGGGTAGAAGAATGGAAAAAACTGCAAATCCTACAATGCGAAAAACATCAAAATCTTACCTTATGGGGTTGCCAACCGCTTCTAGTACTAGATATGTGGGAGCATTCTTATTATCTTCAATACCAAACCAAAAGACCTAATTATATTAAAGCTTTTTGGAATATTGTAAATTGGAATGAAGTAAATAAGCGTTTTTCTAAAATAGATAAGGCAATATCGTAATTCTGATATTGTCTTTTTATGTTATCAATAAAAACAATCCAAATAAAAAGCAAAACAAATAACAAGAAAATAGGGGAAGGGACATTTTAAAATTAGTTGCACGATATAATAGAAAGAAACTAACACAAAAATTAAATACCTCACTTATCATTATGGCTAAAAGATAACCAGTTAACCCCATAGTAGGTAAGAAAAAATATAAAATAGCAATCATTAAAATCAAATCTAAAATATTACAAATCATTACTTGAAATTGCTTGTTTAATCCTTTTAGCATGCTATCTATGATATGATCTGGATACATAAATAAAATAAGAGGAGAAAGAATTTTAAGATAGGGAGCACATTCTAAATGATGAAAAATCATGATACTAATTTCATTTGCAAACCAAAAGAAAATAATAGCAATGCTAAGAGAGAATAAGGAAGTAACCCAAAAAACCTTTTGACAAACTTCTAATATTCTCTTTTGGTATTGTTTTGTCATTAAACTTGAGAATTCAGGAATTAACAGATTACTAAAAGAAGTAATAAACACATTAGGAAAAAGTAAGACAGCCATAGTCATTCCATTAATTTTTCCATATTCAGATAAAGCCAAACTATAAGGCAAGCCAAATAAAACCAAACGATTTGGAATAAGAAACTGTTTGAAGGTTGATAATCCTGAACGAATATAAGAAGTCATCGAAACAGGAAAGGTTATTTGCAGAATTTTCTTTTTAAAAGTAATAGAATGAGTACATTTTTGACAAAATTTAAAACGATCCATTCTGTATAAAATTAATAATAAACAGCAAGAACAAATTTCAGATATTACATCAGCTAAAATTAGGTAAATGCAAATTGTTTCTACTTCTTGACTAGGGCGAAAATTTAAAAGTAATATACTTATGATCATTTTTATGACTAATTCAAATACTTGTGAAAAAGCAGTTTGATAACCTTTTCTTACAGCAGAAAAATACCCATTGATCACGCTAGAAATGCTAATAAAAGGTAAGCCGATGGCAATTAGATAAAGAGGAAGAGAAGATACCATTGATTTGAGCCAGTTTTGAGTTATGATGTCAGAAAATAACAAAACCAGAAAACTACTTCCAAATCCTAAAAAACAGGCAAAGAGAAGACAACTTTTTACCGCTTTTATTCCATCAAAAAATTTTTTTTGTGCAAATTGTTCCGAAACAATACAAGTACAAGCCAGACTCAATCCAGAAGTGGCTATTGTAACAGCAAATAAATAAATTGACATGACTAAAGCAAATACACCAATTGCTTCTGAACCAATTTTATTTGAAACATATAAATTAAATACCATTCCAATACTTTTCATAAACAAAGAACTTAAAGTTAAAATTATTCCATTGATAAAAAATATTTTTGTTTTTTTCAAAATATCACCATTTAATTGTATTAATTTTTATCATAAATATGTATGAATTTTAGACAAACCAGGTTGAAATAAACAAACGATTATGATATAAAATGAATAGAAGAAAAAAAGTGGGGGAAATAGAATGATCAAAGGAAAAAAGTTAATTATTTTTGATTTAGATGGAACATTAATTGATTCCATTGGAATCTGGAACGAAATTGATCGAAAACTAATTGAAACAATTACAACCATTAAAATAGAAGAAAAGTTGGATTTGGGAAAGAGAAGAGATGAAAAATTAAAAGAATTTAGTAAGTGTGAAGATTTATATTTAGAATATTGTAGATTCTTAAAAGAAGAATATCATGCCAAAATGAGTGCACAAGAAATTAAAAAAATTCGTTATGAAATAGCAAATCAATATTTAAAAGAAGTAATTGATTACAAACCAAAAGCAGAAGAAACGTTAAAATATTTAAAAGAAAAAGGATTTCTATTAGCAATTGCTAGTACGACTAATGATCACATAATAGAAATTTATCAAAAAGAAAATAAAAATATCATAAAAAAAGCAAAATTACAAGACTTTTTTACACTTATTTATTCCAAAGGAGCAGTAAAAGAACAAAAACCAAGTCCAGAAATTCATCATAAAATCTTAGAAAAATTAGAACTTAAGCCAGAAGAATGTCTTATCATAGAAGATTCTTTGATTGGTGTTGAATCAGCAAACAATGCTAACATAGAAGTAGCAGTAATTTATGATAAATATTCTGATGGAAAGCGAAAAGAAATCAATCAATTATCCCAATATCAATTTAAGAATTTTGAGGAAATGTTATTGTATATGAAGAGTGAATTAGGAGAAAATAGAGATAGGAGGACAATATGAAAAAAAGAGAAACTAATAAAAGTCCATATTTAAACGAAAAACCATATCGATTAAATATTGCTTGGATTTTTTCAATCTTTCTTATTATACTGATTTTATCAATTTTTTATATTAGCTATGTAAAAGACTTAATTTATCAAAATGTATATCAAAATATAAAAGAATTGAGCCAGCAAACAGCAACTCAATTACATTCTTCCATTACCGAGCAAAAAAACTTTGTAAAAATTATGGTAGAATCGATTGATAGTGGATATTTTGAAAATCAAGAAGAAATCTTTGAGCGTTTTGAAAAAGATTTAGAAGACTATCATTTTACAAGACTTGTTATCTTGGACAAGCAGGGGAATGGAACAACAAGTGATGGACATATCGTAACAAATTATCCTAATATGGAAGAATTTTTTTCACATCAAGAAGTTTATGTATCGGAAAATAGACCTAGTACGGTTTCAAATAATCAAGTGAATATCTATTCAAAAACTTTTACTTTAAAAGGAGAAGAAAAAGTTTTAATGGCAACCATAAATACGATGGACTATCAAGAAATCTTATTGAGAAGATTATTTGGAAAAGGTGGGACCTATTTAATTAATAACGATGGAACCGTTTTAATAGATTCTTTTAATAACATCAAAGAAAGTGATGCTAATTTGTATGAATATATTAAAAATAGATATACACCAACAGCAGATTCAGAGAAGATAAAAGTAGACGAAATGGCAAAAGCAATCAAAAACAAACAAACTGGAACGTTTGATGCTAAATTTGGGGTAGATACTTATTTTATTCATTATGAAAATGTTAATATTAATGATTGGTATGTTGTTACTACTGCATCAGATGATACAATTGCTAATGAATTGATACGATTAGTTATGATAACAGTTGGACTTTGTTTATTCGTAAATTTGGTTATCATTAGTATAACTATTTATATTGATTATTCAAATCAAAAGCAAAATCGAAAACTATATAAAGTTGCTTATATTGATCCTGTAACACGATTAGGCAATGAAGCCTATTTTAAAGAAAATGGAAACATTTATTTACAAGAACATACAAACAAAAAGAAATATATTGTTACTTTGGATATTGATAAATTCAAAGCTCTTAACAATATTTATGGTTATGGTTTTTGTAATGAGATATTAAAGAGATTGGGACAAAAATTAGCAAGTAATTTACCAGAAGATAATATTACATGCCGAATTTCAAAAGATATCTTTGCTACTATTTTTAGTGATAGAAAGGATATTCATAAATTATTGGACAAACTATTTTATGAACTCTCTGATATTAAGATAGGGGATATTATGATTCATTTAAATTTAGCAATCGGTGCCTATCAAATTAAATTAAATGATCGAGACATTAACAAGTTATTGGATAAATCATATTTAGCAAGAGCACAAATCAAAGGACTTTATCATAGTAATTATTATCTGTTTGATGAAAAACTTGAAAATGAACTTTTAGAAGAGCAAAAAATAGAATCTTATATGGAAGAAGCTTTGCATCATCAAGAATTTGTTGTTATTTATCAGCCTAAAACATTTACCAAGAATGAAAAAATGGCAGGGGCAGAAGCATTAATTCGTTGGTACCGAGAAGATCAAATCATTCCACCTAGTAAATTTATTCCTTTGTTTGAAAAAAATAAATTTATTTTAAAATTAGATTTATATATTTTTGAAAAAGTTTGCCAAGATTTAGCTGAGTGGCGTGAGAAATATCATTATATGCCAACCATTTCTATTAATGTTTCAAAAGAACATTTTACCGATGAAAACTTTATCAATCAATATGTAGACATTTGTCAAAAATATAAGATAGAAACCAGTCAGATTGATTTAGAGATAACAGAAAGTGCAACCATTGACCAACCAATTAATATTTTAAAAGTATTGCAAAATATTAAAGCAAAAGGATTCACCATATCCATTGACGATTTTGGAACTGGATATTCTTCTCTTAGCATGCTACAAGCTATGCCAATTGACATTATAAAAATTGATAAAATCTTTATTGACAAAGCAGACTTACAAACCAATCATAATATGATCAATTATATCATGTTTATGGCAGAACGTTTAGACGTAAAGACAATTGTAGAAGGAGTAGAAACAAAAGAACAAAAAGAATTTGTAACAACGATTGGTTGTCAAATGATACAAGGCTATTATTATTCAAAACCTATTACAAAAGAAGAATTTGAAAAATATTTTCAGGAAAATAGATAAAACAGCTTTCAAAATTTACATAATTTCATATTATATATCAATGTAATATGAAAGGGGGTAATAAGTTTTGGAAGTGAAAAATAAAAAAATAGGATTTGTCTTAACTGGTTCCTTCTGTACTTTTCGTAAGACAATACCAAAAATGAAAGAACTCATAGAAAAAGGGGCAGAAGTGATACCAGTTATGTCATATAATAGTTATTCCATGGATACAAAATTTGGGAAAGCAAAAGATTTTATTGAAGAAATTGAGAACATAACTGGTAAAAAAATAATCCATACCATTCAAGAAGCGGAACCAATCGGGCCTAAAAAAATGACAGACATTATGATTGTTGCACCATGTTCAGGAAATACGATGTCCAAATTAGCTTGTGATATTATCGATACACCAGCAACTATGGCTGTTAAATCACATTTAAGAAATCGGATTTCCTCTTGTAATTGCACCATCAACCAATAATGGTTTAAGTGGAAATGCAGAAAACTTAGGAAGATTACTCAATAGAAAAAATTACTATTTTGTACCATTCAGGCAAGATAATCCAATCACAAAGCCACGTTCCATTGTTTTTGATTTTGACTTACTCATCAAAACAATTGAATATGCTTTAGATGGGGAACAAATTAGTCCAATATTACTGTAATAAAGGAATGAAAACAATGAAAGAAAAAATAAAGATATGGAACCTTTTGGCTTATTTTATACTATATAGCTTTTTAGGTTATGTGATAGAAACCATATTTGGAATTTTTACAACAGGTCTTTGGCAGTGTAGGCAAAGTTTCTTATATGGTCCATTTTTGCGGAATTTATGGAGTTGGAGCTGTTATTATTTTAGTAGCTTCACGTTATTTTCATCAAAATCATTTAACTTTATTTTTGGGAGGTTATGTAGTAGGTTCCATTACAGAATATTTGACTAGTTTTTTGGTAGAAGTTATATTACATGCAAGATGGTGGGATTATAGCAATAACATTCTGAATATCAATGGAAGAGTTTGTTTGTTATATTCAATATTTTGGGGCATCTTAACCATATTTCTAGTAAAAAAATTTAATCCAATTGTTGATCGATTCTTATTAAAAATAGCAACGAACCGATCACCTAAGATTGGAAAACGAATCTTGACAGTTGTTATTTTATTTTTAATTTTGGATTGTTTGTTAACTTGTTTGGCCCAGGATCTTTTTATTACTAGATTAACCATTAGAAATCATATTGTTATGAAAGATAGCAAAAGAAGGGAAACTGATTTTCAAGAATTACAAAAAAAAGAATTCCTTATGAATTTTATTAATAAACATTGGAACGATCAGAAAATGATACAAACTTTTCCGAATATGAAAATAGAGGATATCAATGGAAATATTATTTATTTAGACAGCTTATTGCCTGAAATACAGCCATATTATAAAAAAATATTTAACCAATAATAAAAAACGAACATTTTTTTGAAAAAAGTATTGACAAAGAAAAAATGTTCGTATATAATTATCTCAATAAACGAACAAATATTCTAAAAAAGGAGATAATGATATGAAATTAAAAATAGTAAACAAAAAGAAATTTATAAGAAGTAGCATACTTTTATTAGGAATTATGATAATTGCCTTATTGGGGATTAACACGACTTATTCCAAAACAGAAATAGCTTATCAAGAAGATTATATTGTAAAAGGTGATACCTTATGGTCAATTGCTGAAAAACAAGTAAATAACAATGAATATTATAAAAATAAAGACATTCGAGAAGTTATGTATGAGATCAAAGAATTAAACCAAATAGGAAATGGGAACTTAGAAATAGGTCAAAAAATATTAATTCCAAGCCTATAAAAAGGCATTTAAAAAAATGCCTTTCTTTTCCATTAGAAATTTGCCAAAGGATTACTTTCAACCGCATTACGAACTTGCTCATTGCTAACATGTGTATAAATTTCGGTAGTTGAAATACTTTCATGTCCTAGCAATTCTTGCAAAGCTCGAATATCCACTTGACCATATTGATACATTAAAGTAGCAGCTGTATGTCGTAACTTATGAACCGAATACTTTTTAGTATCTAACCCAGCACATTGTAGTTGTTTTGAAACAATACTCTCAACGGTACGATTACTAATTCTAGCTCTTCTCTCACTTAAAAAAAGTGCCTTTTCTGAATACTTTTTGTCATGTTTGATTCCTTGTTTTGGTCGTACCGATAGATATTCAGAAATTGCTTTGATACACGCTTTATTGAGATAAATCGTTCTTTCTTTATTACCTTTACCAATCACATTTAGTTTACAATCTTCAAAATCGATATCTTGTATATTAATACTAACTAATTCTGAAAGACGCATACCACAATTCAAAAACAAAGTAATAATAGCATAATCTCTTTCACAATTTCGATTATCTTCATTTGCCGTAATATCGAGTAATTTTTTACTATCTTCCAAAGAAAGATATCTAGGCAATCTCTTATCCAACTTAGGAGTCTCTAAATCTTGAGCTGGATTTACATCAATTAAATTTGCTTTTTGGCTAAGATATTTAAAGAAAATACGTATGGTAGATATTTTTCTAGCTCTCGTTGAAGATTTACTATGGAATTCACGAGTTATATAAGAAATAAAGGCATGAATATCATCTAATGTAATTTTCCTAATGGTATCTATTGTCATATCATCAATTTTAACCTCTTTCAATTCTGGCTCATCAGTCAAATTAAAATGCATTTTAATAAATCTTAGAAACATAGCTAAATCATAATTATATTCTTTGATGCTATTGGGTGATTTATTTAAAATAGTAATAGAATAATCTAAAAAAGCATTCAAAAATTCTGGATTATCTTCTCTTTTAATCATGGTAAAATCCTTTCTCAATCTATTTTATAACATAAGTTACAATGGCATGACGGTCTAAATTATCATGAAAAACAAAATCATAATAGCGCAAATTATATTCAATTGCTTGATCGGTTTTGTTTAACAATACTATCATAACACTTTTGTCAGGATTTTGAAAGGCTGATACAGAAATATTTTCAGAAAATTTATTAAAATGAATTCTTTTACTTTTGGGTTTGATATAACGAGCCAAATGAGAAACATAGTAGAAAGCAGGTGTTTTAATATAATTTTTCCCTTTTTTATCTAACATTATTAAACTATTACAATAATTTTTAGCATGATTAGGACCACCGTTTATAATCTAACACTAAATTCCAATCAATAAAAGCATTTACACCATGATTAAAATTTTCTATTATTTCATAAGCATACATTTCAGCATTTGCTAATTCATCTTGCGGATTAAAATTTGAATAACCAGTACAACCTTCTGTATGAAATAGAAGAAGATTCGGAAAAAAATGATGTAGCCTTTCCAAACTTTCAAAATGACCACCTGTATACCAGTGAAAAGCAATTCCAGTTGTATAATTGAAAGCATGATGTTCAATTAAGGTTTCCAAACATCTTTCTAACATTCTATCTTTATTATGATCCCATATTAAAAAATGAGTGCTTAAGTGATTTGCTTTAAAAGTAGGAAAGAGGTAATTTTTTAACAAATCAGCTTCTTCATCAGAAGAATACAAACAAGATTCCCAGATTTGTTTCGCCTCAGGTTCGTTTTGAATGGTTAGATAGGAAATGGGAATATGATGTTTTTGGTAACTATGGACAAATTTTACAACATAATCTGCCCATACTTTTCGATATTGAGGTAACAGTTTACCACCACCAATTAAACTATGATTACTTTTCATAAAGGCTGGTGGACTCCAAGGAGAAGCAATCAATTGTAACAATGGATTTCTTTTTTGAGCAGACTTTATACTGGGAATGATATATTTCATGTCTTTTTGAATTGAAAAGTCTGAAAGGTCTTTTTCATTGCAATATGAATAACGATTTAAAGAAAAATCACAACTTCCAATACTAATTCTTCCAAACTGATAATTCAATTGCTCAGAAGAAAAATATTCGTCTAAAATTTGATTGGCTAAATCTGAATCCATTTTATGGAGAAGGTAACAAGAGCTTTCTGTAAAAGCTCCTCCAAATCCTAGAATTTCTTGAAAAGAAATATCTGGGTTGATTCGAATCACTTGAGTTTCAATTTTTTTATCATAAAAACTAGGTTTTACCCAAGAAGAATGCAGATAGAAATTTCTTTTTAAATTAGTTTCTATTTTTTCAATTTTCATAATCTTATTGTATGCGATTCATTGGATAATATGAATAGTTGATCATTAGTTCCTTTTATGCTATGATAGCAATAATAAAAAGGAAAGGAAAGTGATGGAATTGTCTCGAAAAAGGGAAGAGGAAGAATATACACCAAAAGCCTTTCGTAAAGATAAAAAAATAGAAGACAACAAAGAAATATCGAAAAGAAAGAAGAAAAAAACAAAAAAGCAGAAAAAGAAATCAAAAAAGAAACTAAAAAAAATGATTGTAGTGATATTGTTCATTATTATTCTAATTACAGCAATATCTTTGGGGATTTCAGCACATCAATGGAAAACATTAGCAAAGCAAATGTTAAAAAATCAAAACTCAATTGTAGTAGATATTGACAAAAAACAAATTGCAAAATTAGGTTGTGAGAAAAAAAATGAAACAATTGCTGGTAGTAGCATACCAACCAACCTAAAAAAAGCTTATGTTGCAATTGAAGATGAACGCTTTTATTCACACAAAGGAATTGATCTGAAAAGAACAGGAGGAGCTATTTTATCCTATATTACACATTTTGGTAAATCTTCTTATGGAGGAAGTACAATCACACAACAGTTAGTTAAAAATTTAACTGGAGATTCAACAGATAGCATTACTAGAAAAGTAAAAGAATGGTGGAAAGCATGGCAATTAGAAACCTGTTTATCAAAAGATGAAATTTTAGAAGCATACTTAAATATTATTTATATTGGTCCGAATATGTATGGAGTAGAAACAGGAGCACAATATTATTTTAGTAAATCTGCAAAAGATCTAACATTAGAAGAATGTGCTTTTTTGGCTGGTATGAATCATTCTCCCAATTCATATAATCCATTCCAAGAAAAAGAGAATGAAGAAAAAATCTTAAAAAGAACCAAAACCGTTCTTAGCAAAATGCTAGAATTAAATTATATCAATGAACCAGATTACAATACAGCAATTGAAAATACAGAAAAAGGTCTAAAATTTAAAAAGGGAGAAATAAAATCAGAAGAAGCTGTTTATTCCTATCACACAGATGCGTTGATTTTAGAAATAACAACCGATCTTGCAAAAAAGTATCATATTTCAGAAAATTTTGCTACCAATTACATTAATATGGCAGGATTAACCATATATAGTGTACAAGACTCAAAAATACAAGAAAAAACAGAAAAGGAATTTGAAAAAAGTAAATATATATTACCTTCTAAAATAGGAGGCAATTCTTCACAAGGAGCCATGGTAATCATCGATCACAAAACAGGATTTGTTGTTAGTTGTACTGGTGGCTTAGGCAAGAAAACAAAAGCGAGATCTTTAAATAGAGCTACACAAAGTATTAGACAAACAGGTTCTGCAATCAAACCTTTATCGGTACTAATACCTGCTATTGACAAAAAAATAATTACGGCTAGTTCTATTTATGATGATACAGAACGAGACTTTGCAGAAGGTTACCACCCAACAGATTATAACCCATCTTTAGGAAAAGTAACAGTCAGAAGATCAGTAGAATCATCTCAAAACATTCCTTTTGTAGAAATCATGGAAACATTAAAACCTAAGAATTCTATAAAATATATGGAAAAAATGGGAATTAGTACTTTAACCCCAGAAGATGAATCGTTGGTTTTAGCTTTAGGTGGACTACAAAAGGGAATTAGCCCTCTAGAAATGGCAAGTGCTTATGCAATGATAGCAAACGATGGAGAATACATTGAGCCAACTTTTTATTCAAAGATTGAAAATGAAGCAAATCAAATCATATTAAAAACAAAACAAAAGAAGAGGAGAGTAGTATCAAAAGAAGTAGCATATATTGTAAAAAATATATTAACACAACCTGTTATTGGAGCAAATGGAACAGCAACCTATTGCAAAATTGATGGAGTAGATGTCGCAGCAAAAACAGGAACAACAGATGACAATTACGATCGATGGCTTTGTGGATTCACACCATATTACACAGCATCTACCTGGTATGGCTATGATGAAAATGAATCAATAGACTATAACAAAAGAAATCCAGCTGGTTTGTTATGGGCGAATGTAATGGCAAGAATTCATACAGGATTAAATAGTAGTAAATTTGAAAAACCTAGTCGTATTGCTAGTGATACAATTTGTGCAGAAACAGGGAAAAAGGCTACAACTGGTTGCAAAAATACTTATGTAGAATATTTTTTATGGAATACGATTCCTGATTTATGCCAACAGCATACTGGTTCAGCATTAAACGAAAATACAAAAAATACAACACCACAACAAAAGGTAGAAGAAATTATAAAAGGAATTACAGATGATATTGATGCAGAAGATCCACAAGAAGTTTTGCCCAAAAAAGAAGAGAATCGATCAACCTCAACTAATACACAACAAAATAATTTGTCTACCAATACGACAAATCATCTGAATAATAATGTTACCAACCAAATTAATACAAATCGTACGAACACAAATAAAAATACAACGAATTCTCAAAAAAATAATTTAAATACCAATCATTCTACGATAACGAATACAAATAATAACAATAAAATAAATTCAAATACGAATATACACAATACGAATGATACAACATAGCTCTAATTAGTACAAAAGCTTATCATTTTTGATAGGCTTTTCTTTGTTGTATAAGAAATTTAAAAATTTCCTATACAACAAATTTGAATAAAAAGATTAAAGCCTATGAACTTTTAATTCTTCTGAAAATTTAAAACCATTATTGGTAAGAGTTTTATCTAATAAATCTACGATAGGTTCCAATTCTTTTCTGTTTGGTACAATGCCATAAACAGGATATTGTGTCGTATTTTCTGAATAGACAGTAATGTTGATACTACCAATTTCTCTTACACCTAACTTTTTAGGATTTCTTAATGCATTAAAGTCAATTACTTTGTTTTTCACTAAAAAACACACTCCTTTCTTTTGTAAGTTGTTGAAAAAACAACAAATAAAATTATAACAGAAATAAAATGTAAAATGTGTCGAAATCTGTAATTTATCATAAAAAATTTATTAAAATGTAGAAAGATGTTTAAATTCATCTTATTTCGGGATTTATAATATTCGAAATTTCTATACAGTGAGTTTTTTAAGTGATTTGTAATGCATTTTTTTCATCTAGTTTTTATTTCTATTTTCAATTTTTAGCTTTACTTTTGTGTTTTTTGATTTTTAATTCTTCAATCGCATTACGTGTTGCTTCTACAATAAAGGCACTAAAAGTGCAATTTGTTTTTTTAATTACTTTTTCAACTTCCTCGATTAATTCGTCAGGAAATCTAACTGTTTTTGGTGTGCTCGTTGGAGCAATTGGAATTTTAAAACTCATAATAACAATCCTTTCTTAGTGTATATTTTATATTACTTTTTATGATTTGTATGTATTATGTTTTGTCTGATAACATGTCATACATTGTCACTGTATAATTATAAATCTATAAAGGTAAAAAAAGTGTTGAATTTTGTCAAAGTTTGTGAAGATTTAAATTTCATTTATGAAAATGGAAGTTCATTTTAAGAAAGGCGTATATTTTGATAGAAGAAAAGAAGGAAATAAAAAAATTAGAATGTATATTGAAAATTTAATTTTCAATATACATTCTGTGCTATAATACAGAAAAATGTGAAACGAATATTAATATAATATATTAAAAACGTGAAAACAGTAACGATATTATGTATCAAAAACGTGAAATCAGTTTGACGTTTTATTGAAAATGAGATATACTATTAAGGGAGGTAAGAATTATGAAAAGAAAAATTTATCAAGAATTAATAAATTGGAAAAATAACAATATTCAAAAGCCATTAATGGTAATTGGTGCAAGACAAATAGGAAAAACATATATTATAAATGAGTTTTGTAAAAATGAATTTGAAAATTATATATATATAAATTTATTAGAACATTCTGAAATAATAAAAATATTTAAAGAAAAAATTAATACATTAGATAAATTTAGGAGAATGAAAATATATCTTGATACTGATATTGATCCTCAAAACACAATAATATTTTTTGATGAAATACAAGAATCTGAAGAACTAATAAGTGCATTAAAATATTTTAATGAAAGTGAAGAACCTTTCAAAATAATCTGTGCAGGAAGCTTATTAGGAGTAAAATTAAAAAGAATGCATTCTTCTTTTCCTGTTGGTAAAGTAAAAATGCTAAATATGTATCCAATGGACTTTGAAGAATTTTTGATGGCTAATAGTAGCAATGCTCTTATTGATGAAATAAAAAGTTGTTATAAAAATAATATAGCAATGGATTCTGTATTACATAATAAATCATTAGATTTATATAGATTATATCTATGTGTTGGTGGAATGCCAGAATCTATAAATAATTTGCTTACAAATAATAAAGATATTTTAAAATATGATAAAAGCATTATAGAGGATATTTATCAATCATACTTAAATGATATGAATAAGTATGTTGAAAATAAATTTGAAGCTAGCAAAATAGAAACTATATATAAATCTATTCCTTCACAGCTTGGAAATCAAAGTAATAAATTTCAATATGGAAAAATATCATCAAATGCTAGAAAAAGAGATTATGAAATATCACTAAATTGGTTACTTTCAAGTACTATGGTTCACAAATGTCCAATATTAAATAAAGTAGAAATCCCACCATTAGGTTTTATTATAGATGATCATTTTAAACTTTATTTAAGTGATGTAGGAATTTTACTAAATATGCTTAAAATAAAATATAATGATATTATATTAGATAATCTTTTACAATACAAAGGTATTATTGCAGAGAACTATGTTGCGACACAATTAATAGCAAATAACAATTCTTTAATATATTGGGAGTCAGGCAATCAAGCAGAAGTAGATTTTATACTATACAATGATGATGGGATAATACCTATTGAAGTAAAAGCTGATGATAATGTCGTAAGTAAAAGTCTTAATGTTTATATGAAAAAATATAATCCTAAATATGCTATAAGAATTTCAACTAAAAACTTTGGAATAGCTAATAATATAAAGTCTATACCTTTGTATGCTACATTTTTAGTAAAATAATTTTAAAAACTGAAAGGATAAGATTAATTTGAAAATCATATTTGTAAGAGTAGGGGGGGAATAGAATATTTTTTAATAATTATAGTTGCTAAATAAAAAAACTAAATAACGATATCTAGGATAGATTTTGAAAATTTCATAAACAATATTAAAAGTATAAATGAAATTCTTTAAAATTATAAAAATTAATATATAGAAATTTTCATTTTGTGCAAAGTTAATTTTACAACAATTTCAAAAACCGAACATTTGTATATTGATAATTTTTATATATAACTTATAAAAATTTTTGTTGGATTACAAATTAAGTTATAATCTACAAGCTCTAAAATCATTTTTTAAGCAATTTAATTTAATTATTCATCTAAACTTAAAAATTGATTTATTTACATTATTAGAAAAATGATGAAAAAGTGCCAAAATAATGACGCACGAGAATCGATTTTAAGGCATTTTTAAAAATTAGGCATATAGTTTGTCGACTTAAAATATGTGTTGTTTTAGAGTTTCAAGCATTTTAACGATTTTAGAAAAATTATCATACATAAATTAAAAAATAAGACTACAAAAATTTTAATTGAACAAGTTATGAAGATAAATTATAAAAATAGCTAGAAATTGATTTTAAAAGGTCGTGATATATAAGTAATACAAAAGATTATATGTAATAATATAAATTCAAAAGAATTAAAGTGATATAAGTGAATATTAGTAGTTGTAAAACAGCTAGATACTAGATATATGTAAGAGTATAGGTATTTGACTGTTTTATTATATTAGTCTTATTTCTTTTTGCGCAAAACTTTGATAATACAAACCAAGAAATTATACATGTTTTAAAAAT